>CAZMHN010000042.1:0-1832 GCA_964566145.1 uncultured Gammaproteobacteria bacterium | reverse complement strand
TCCCACGCCTGAGTTTGAGTACTTTACCAGGGCGGAATGGAGTGCGGCGGCTACTGCCATTTTACGACGCATAAAGCGATTAGGCTATCCCGTGTTCGTTAAGCCGGCAAATCTCGGCTCTTCCGTAGGCATAAGCAAGGTGAAGCAGGGGAGCCAGCTGCAACCCGCCATCCGGACTGCGCTCAGGTACGACGCGCGTGTCATTGTGGAGCGCGGCATTGCGGACGCCATGGAGATTGAGGTGGCGGTGCTGGGCAACGACAAGCCTAAGGCTTCGGTGCCGGGACAGATCCTGTCTTCCAACGAGTTCTACGACTACGACGCCAAGTACGTGGACGGGAAGTCCAAGGCCATTATTCCGGCGCCGTTGCCCAAGCGCGTTTCGGCCCAGGTGCGGGCGATGGCAGTGGCCGCGTTCAGGGATTTGGATCTCAAAGGCATGGCACGAGTGGACTTTTTGGTGACACGGCGAACGTTCCGCGTGTACGTGAACGAGGTTAACACCATTCCGGGTTTCACAAACATCAGTATGTACCCGAAGCTGTGGGAAGCGACGGGTCTACCGTACCCAAAGCTACTTGATGAGCTGGTGCGTTTGGCCATTGAGCGGCACGACAGGAGGCAAAAGCTCGGTACGTCCTACCGTCCGAAATCAGCATGGTATCGTTCCTAGGCTTACGCAAGGGGAGGCGCCGGCGCCGGCCGGTACACCGCGATTTCAGCGCGCCCCAACAGCGCGCGCCGGAAACGGTCACGCGGATGTCGCGGGCATACCGCGAGCCTAAGAAAAGGCCTTGGCGTTCGGCGGCGGCCGTCGTGCTGGCAGGGGCAGTGTTCGCCGGCGCCGGAGTTTTGCTGTACTCGCCCGTGTTCACCGTTCGGAATATAATCGTGTCGCAGGTGTCGTCCCAAGCCGCGGAAGAGCGCATTGTGGAGCTGGTGCGCGGAGTGCTGGACGAGCGGCCTCTGGGCTTCCTGCCCGCCGGTTCGCTGGCGCTGTTCCGCGGCGGCAAGGCGCGGGAAGCGCTCCAGGACGAGTTCTACCTTGAAACCGTCACATTCGTAAGGCATTGGCCCAACGTGCTCAAGGTGCTGCTGCCGGGCAATGTCGTGGTGGCGGAGTGGCAGACCCCGGAAGGCGTGTATCTGGTGGACCGGCGAGGGGTGCTGGTACAGCAGGTCGACCAGGCCTACATCGGCGGCTCGCTAGTGCGCATTGTGGACGCGGAAGAACAGCCGCGTTCCCTGGGCGACAAAGTGCTGGAGGGGCGCGAGGTGGAGTTTGTCGAGGAGTTTGGCCGGTCGTGGTCCAGCACCTTGGACGACGTGCCGCTGGCCCAGCTGTCCGTGGAGGCGAATTCCTTGCCTACGTTCAGGGCGCATACGGCCGCGGGCTGGTACGCCCTGGTATCTTCGGAGTCCGATGTCACCGCCCAGGTGGTGGCCCTCAGGCGCCTGCTCGACGAGAAGCTTAAAGACCAGCAGAGGAGCCTTCTGTACATGGACGTCCGATTCGGATCGCGCCTGTACTACAAGCTCAAAGAGTGAGTTCGCTTTCCTCTTTGGTTCGAAACCGCATAAATATTTTACGACGCTTGAGGCATATTGCATGCCAAAAGGGAATGTTGATTTTTCCATTTTTCCGCCTGCACACGAGCCAAGAGGTTGCAGGCGAGGCGCTACGTCGCAAATGAATATGAGATTATGAAATCAAGCCTTGGGCATGCATGGAAATGAGCCTGTAGCAAAGCTCCAAAACGCGAACTTCTAAAATGCGCCAGGTTGAATTCAAGGGTATCTACATACCCTTGAAGCGGCAGGGGCAAGGGGGC
>CAZMHN010000041.1:0-2348 GCA_964566145.1 uncultured Gammaproteobacteria bacterium | reverse complement strand
GAGCGAGTCTTGCAGGATGCACGATACATGGGCAGCGTTCATGCAATATGCAAAGGCCTTACATCCCTCAGGATTCACCATCGGTGACATCAATACGGTCCATTTAGCTTGAATTGAACAGGTTAGTGCGCTGGTGGATCCGTTGGCCCTTTACTAGCCTGGATTTCCACGGAACACCGTTCGCCTAACTGAATGCCGAGTTTTAAGCCGGTAGCGCGGTATGTTTGCCGGAAGGAGATTTAATCATTATGGTGCTGTGAACGTAATGTGTGCATATATCACTTGTGAGTATTCCGTAAGTATTCCCCTCGCCAGCCTTTAGCAATCCAGTGCACTGCACGCGCTTTGCTCTGATTTGTGGCCGATTTCACACTACTGCCGATTGGGGGGGTGGAATACCTGTTGACGCTGTATATTGTATGTAGTATTGTGCAGCTATGCCTTTAGGCGCACCTAAAGAATTAAATGAACTCCGCCGCTTTTTCCTCGAACCTCGCCTCCCCAAGCAGCGCCAATACGAAGCTCTGCGGGCTTTCCTGGTTGAGGGCCGCCCCGCCAAGGAAGTCGCCCGCACCTTCGGCTATTCCTTGGGCTCCTTGCACGTCTTGTGCCACCACTTCCGCCGTGACCCCGCGCCCACCTTCTTCGTCACCGCGCGCCACGGCCCCCAATCCCAGCCAAAAAAGTCCGCTGCCCACGACCTCATCGTGCAGCTCCGTAAGCAGAACCATTCCGTTTATGAAATCAGCCAGACGCTCAAAGATCACCACTGCCCCTTGAGCCCCACCGCCGTTCGCGAAGTTCTCCGCGCCGAAGGCTTCGCGGCTTTGCCCCGGCGCCGCGATGACGAACGACCGCCGGTGGTGGGGCCTACCATTGAACCCGTCGCCGACGCGCGTGAGTTTTCCTTGGCGCCACGCCGCTTCCTCACCCGCTGCGGCGGCCTCTTTCTCTTTGTCGCCGACCTCGTCCGTCTGGGGGCCGACCAACTGGCCGGCGCCGCCGCCTTACCCGGTTCGAAAATGATCCCGGCCCAGCACGCCTTGCGCGCCGCCCTGGCGCTCAAGCTCTGGTCCATCGAGCGCAAGAGCCATGTCATGGCCCTGGTGGCCGATGAAGGCCTGGCTCTCTTTGCCGGCTTGAACGCCTTCCCCAAGAAGAGCTATCTCGCGGAGTATTCCTCACGCATCGAGCACCGCAAAACTACTCGCTTCTTGGCGGCTTGGCACGAGCAAGTCCACGGCGTCGGACTCCTGCCCGCAGAGTCCTTCAACCTGGACTTCCATTCGGTGCCCTACTACGGCGAGCATCCCCTGGTCGAGCGCCATTACGTCTCCATGCGCAGCCGGCGCCAACCCAGCGTCCTGACCTTCCTGGCCCAAGATAACGGCAGTCAGGTCTTCTGTTACTCCAACGCCGATTTGCGCAAAGGCGAGGAAGCGGAGGAGGTTTTCCATTTCGTCGCCTTCTGGAAGCGCGTCCATCACCAACTGCCCCGCCACCTGGTGTTCGATTCCAAGCTCACCACGCAGAAAGGCCTGGCGCGGCTGGACCGGATGGAAATCCCCTTCATCACTCTGCGCCGCCGCTCGCGCAAGTTGCTCGAACAAGTCTATAGCCTGCCCGCTTCCGCCTGGCGGACCATTGAACTGGATGTGCCAACTCGCAAGTATCGCACCCCTCGGGTCTATGAGCAGACCGTCGCGCTGGCCGGACGTTCCTTCCGGCAGATGTTTATCATGGACCTCGGTCACGAGGAGCCGACGATCCTATTGACCAATCAGCGCCACGCCCCGGCCAAGGCCCTGGTGACTCGCTATGCCCAGCGGATGCTCATTGAAAATGCCCTTTCCGATGCCGTACGGTTCTTTCACATGAACGCGCTCTCTTCGGCGGTGGGGCTCAAAGTCGACTTTGATATGGCCCTGCTGGTGGTCGCCAGCGGCCTTTACCGGTTGGTCGCCCAACGCATGCGCGGTTACGCCGACGCCCAGGCCCGTCAGATCTTCCGGGACCTCATCGATATGCCGGCCGACGTCGAGATTGGCGCCAAAGAGGTTACGGTTAGTTTTCATCGCCGCACCCACCTGCCAATCATTCTGGCTTCTGAACTGATGGAAAACCCCGTAGCCGTCCCGTGGTGGGACGGACTGCCCTTGCGGCTGACTACCTACAATGGGCCGTCTAAAACGCCGAAACCTTAGGTAAACTCCCTCACGTGGAAATCCAGGCTAGTCCGAATGCCTTTCGGTGCCGGCAAGCCGCAGGCTAGGGGAGGGGAGGCGCGCTGAGGGCAGCTTTGGCGGCCGGCGGGAACAGTTCATTGACGTCGCCTTCGAGCCGCAAGG
>CAZMHN010000040.1:0-2562 GCA_964566145.1 uncultured Gammaproteobacteria bacterium | reverse complement strand
GTTCGAGGTTGTTTCGCTGTCCGACGTCGGCTTCACGGGGGATATTCAGGAAACCGGCGCGACGTTCGAGGAGAACGCGCGCTTGAAAGCCGCCGCATACTTTGAGCGTGCGCACCTGCCGGTGTTGGTGGATGACAGCGGTCTGGAAATAGACGCGCTCGGCGGTTGGCCAGGATTATTTTCGCGGCGCGTGTGGGGGCCGGACAAACGCGAAGCCACGGACGAAGAGGCCCGGGCCGAGGTTTTGAAGCGCATGGAGCAGGTGGCGGACGGCAATCGCACCGCTCATTTTACTGTAGTAGTGGCTTTGGCTGATGAGCGCGGCGAGGTACATGTGGCCAGGGCCAGGGCCGACGGTATAATCACGCATGAGCCGCGCGGGCCTATCTCGCCGGGTTTCCCGTACCGCACGATATTCTATTTGCCTGAGTATGGTAAAACCGCGGCCGAGCTGGAGGCGGAAGGCAAGGCAGAGTACCTAAATCATCGAAAACAGGCTATACTACAGCTCGCGCCCTGCCTAAAGGCGCTGGAGAATAACTAGCGTTTTATGTTGGATATCAAGTACGTTCGCGAGAATCCGGAGGCAGTACAGGCCGCCGCTAAGAACAAGCGGGTCAAGATTGACGTTGGCGAACTCCTGAAGCTGGATGAGCTGGCGCGCGGCATACAAAAAGAGCTGGATACGGTGCGCGCCGAGCAGAAACGGAAGAGCAAGGAGGCTCGCGGCGAATCCGAGGAGCTAAAGACCCTCAAAGAGAAGGTGAAAGAGCTGGAAGCCAGGCACGGCGAGGCCGCGACGAAACTGGCGGAGATTTTATTGCTGGTCCCGAACGTCCCGTTGGACGACGTACCGGTCGGCAAGGACGAGACGGAGAACGTGGTAGCGCGGGAAGTGGGCGAGAAGACGAAATTCGATTTCGAACCCAAAGACTATCTGACGCTGGGAGAGCGGCTCGGCATCATAGACGTGAAGACCGCCGCTGAGGTGTCGGGGACGCGTTTTGGCTACCTGAAGGGAGACGCGGCCGCGATGGAATTCGCACTGGTGCAATATGCCTTGTCGGTTTTAGGCAACGAAGATGTTTTGCGCGCCATAGCCAAGGAGGCCGGCCTGGGAGACGCCAGCGCCAAGCCGTTCGTGCCGGTGGTGCCTCCGGTCATGATAAAACCCGAGGTGTTCCAAAAAATGGCCAGGCTGGAACCGAAAGACGACCGTTACTACATTCCTACGGATGATTTGTACCTGGTCGGATCTGCGGAGCATACGCTGGGAGCCATGCACATGGATCAGGTGCTGGAGGAGCGCGAACTGCCCGTTCGGTACGTAGGGTTCTCAACGGCGTTCCGGCGCGAGGCCGGTTCCTACGGCAAAGACACCAAGGGCATATTGCGGGTCCACCAGTTCGACAAGCTGGAAATAGAATCGTTCTGCGCGCCGGAAAGCTCGCGTACGGAGCAGGAATTCATCGTGGCATGCCAGGAACATTTGATGAAGTCATTGGGCATTCCGTACCAGGTCATCATGATCTGCACCGGCGACATGGGCGGGCCGGACGCGCGGCAGATAGACCTGAACAGCTGGATGCCCGGGCAGGGTACTTACCGCGAAACCCACACCTGCGACTTGATGACGGATTACCAGGCCCGGCGTTTGAACACCAGGCTGAAGCGCGGCGGCGCCATGGCCTACGTGCACATGGTGGACGCGACCGTGTTCGCCATCGGCCGCACGCTCATAGCCATCATGGAGAACTACCAGCAGGCCGACGGTTCCATACGCGTTCCTGAAGCGCTCCAGCCGTATTTGGGAGGGAAGCAGGTCATAGGAGCCTAAGCGTATGGCCAGGAGGAAGTTGCGCATCGGCGTTGTGTTCGGGGGCCGCTCGGCCGAGCACGAGGTGTCTTTGGTGTCCGCGGCCTCGGTCATGAAGTACCTGGACAGGAAGAAGTACGAAGTGGTGCCCATCGGCATTTCCAAGCAAGGCCAGTGGCTGGCCGGTCCTAGGGCCTTGGGCTTGCTTTCCAGCGGAGACAAGGCTTTGCCTCCCGGCTTGCGGAAAGCGTTGCTGCCTGAGCCTGGCAAGAGGGGAGGGGAGCTTGTGCCAATGGAGCCACAGGCCGCGGCTCAGAGCCTAGACGTTATTTTTCCCGTACTGCACGGAACGTACGGCGAGGACGGTACGGTGCAGGGATTGCTGGAGCTGGCCAACGTGCCTTACGTGGGCTGTGGCGTGCTCGGGAGCGCCTTAGGCATGGATAAGATAGCCCAGAAGCTCATATATGAAGCTAAGGGAATTCCCACGCCCGGGTTCGAGTATTTTACCCAGGCCGATTGGGCAGTACAACGCAATGCCATTTTACGACGCATAAAGCATCTAGGCTATCCGATATTCGTAAAGCCGGCAAATCTCGGCTCTTCCGTGGGCATAAGCAAGGTGAAGCAGGGGAGACAGTTCAAGGGAGCGGTGAAACTGGCGCTCAGGTACGACGCACGGGTCATTGTAGAGCGCGGCATTGCGGACGCCATGGAGATTGAGGTGGCGGTGCTGGGCAACGACA
>CAZMHN010000039.1:0-2609 GCA_964566145.1 uncultured Gammaproteobacteria bacterium | reverse complement strand
CCGTGGACACCTCCAACTTCACGGTGTCGGGGAGCACGGGGGCGACGGCCATTGCTTCTAACGTCACTACAGCGGACGCTTTCTCGATAACCGCCAGCGCGCTTACGACCGGCAAGGCCTTCAATTTGTCGTCGACTTCGAACTCGGCCGCCAACACGGCCTGGAGCGCCTCTTTGTTCACAATACTGAACCAACAGGCCACGACCGCGGTCTCTTCCGGCTCGATCGCAGGACTCGACGTACAGTTCACACAGAACACCTCTATCGCAGGGAATAACGAGACGGTGGCCAGGCTCGAAGTGGCGCCGAACGGGTCATCCTCTACGGACGCGACCATTAGTTCAATTATTGCTCTGGCTAACAACGATACCGGCGTTGGCAATCAGATAACGGTGACCGATGCTTTGAAAATAAGTGGTTCGAACATTACGAATGGTATAAATCTGACAGGAACTTTCGGTACTAACGTGATTACAAGTGATAATTTCCAGGTCCAACAAGATGGGGACATAGTCACCGCCGGCGACCTTACGGTGAACGGGGATAACATAAACGCTGACGGCGCGCTAACCACCTCGACTTCCGCGGGCAACATTATACTCCAGCCGGCAGGTACAGGGACTTCTGCCAGCGTGCAGATAGGCGCGGCCAACGGCGGTTCAGGTTCGGCTACGCCCGACCTCCTGGTGCTGGACCGCGCTTCCAGCACTTTGCCCACGGGCGTGAACGGAGCCATCATCGTGGATTCGACAGGCAAGTTCAACGTGTACGAGAACGGCGCCTGGAAAGTGCTGTGTAACACTACGGACCAGGGTTGTGGCACTGGTTCTGGTTCGGCGCTGTCCGGCATTACGAACGCCACCGGCGCCAACTCCATTTCCAACTCCGATAATGCGCAGGTGTGGAATTGGGCTCTGACCACTGCGGCCAATGTTGCATTCACCTTTGGTGAATCGGCCGCTTCCACGAACGGCGCCGGCGCCCAGTTTATTCTAAAAGCTTCTACTGCTTCGAGCTCCACCGCTACCCCGTTCTTCGTAGAGAACGCGGGCAACGCCCTGAGCATGCGAGTGGACGACGTGGCCAGCGACTCCACGCCATTCGTCATTGACGCAGACGGGCAGGTTGGCATCGGGCTTTCTTCGCCGACCACCAAGCTTGATGTCACTGGGCTCACGCTAAACACAGACGCCACTGACAAGGTAATGTCCGGGAACTTTACCGGGAGCATTACTAAGAACGACGCCAATACCCGTACGTTCCATGGGGTCCGCGTGTTCCCCACGCTCAACACCGGCGGTTCCAACAGCAACACAACTTTCAACGTGCTGTCCATAGATACGACCAACGCCGCAATGACCGGCCTGACCACCAATCTCATCCGCGCCGCCTACGGCGGAAGCCAGAGGCTTTTGTTGGATTCTTCCGGCAATCTGACTTTGGCGGGAAATCTCACGCTCCCCAGCGGGGGAGAGGTGAACAGCGCCTCGGGCAACATAGTTCTCCAGCCTGCCGGCAGTGCTACCACGGCGAACGTGCAGGTTGGGGCGGGCACCGGTTCCGGTACGCCTGATCTGTTGGTGGTGGACGTCAAGAATACGGCCGGCGACCCGGCTGGAACGAACGGCGCCATGTATTACAACTCGAACACCAATGTGTTCCGCTGTTACGAAAACAGCGCTTGGACCAACTGCGTGGGAGGTTCGGGCGGTACGAGCTGGTCCACCCTTACCAATCCGGGTACGGACCTTGCCCTGAACCATGCCGGCTATACCACGACGTTCAATTGGGATTCCAACGGCAATGCCGACCTTTTCAAGCTCGCTTACGATAACAATGGCGGGACGGTCGGTACGGACAGGCTCCTGTCGCTAGTGAACGCGGAGTCATCTGCCACGACCGGCGACCAGACGACCGAAGCTCTGCTGTGGCTCGACAACGCGGACACTGTGGCGGCAGGCTCGACCGTGGTGCAGTCAGCCATCCTGGTGACTGCCTCCGGCGACGTTGCCAGCGCCATTGCCACAGGCGTCGACGTGTCCGATGCGGACATAGTGACCGCCCTGGCCGCCGGGGCCAACGACCTGTCGGGCACGAGCTGGTCTATCGCCGGTGCGACCGGAGCCGCCACCTTCGTCGGCGTTGATTCGGGTGTCGGTCTGCTCCAAGGTACGGGCGGCCTGACGCTTTCCGGCGCGGTCGGCGTCAACACCTCCGGCTCAAGCGCGATGAACATTGGCACGGGCACTTACAGCGGCACGCTCACCTTGGGCAATGCTTCGGCAAGCAACCTGGTTTTGAACGACCCGCAGTGGTCCGTTACCGGAGCCGGAGCCGCCACCTTCGTCGGCGTTGATTCGGGTGTCGGTCTGCTCCAAGGTACGGGCGGCCTGACGCTTTCCGGCGCGGTCGGCGTCAACACCTCCGGCTCAAGCGCCACCAACATAGGTACCGGTTCTTACTCAGGCACGCTCACCTTAGGCAACGGCTCTACCAGCGACCTGGCGCTGAATGACGCCAACTGGTCCGTGACCGGTCCTGGCGTGGCTACTTTCACCGGCCTCACTTCCACCGGCAACGTCACTCTGACAGGCGCCCAGGTCTTAGGC
>CAZMHN010000038.1:0-2878 GCA_964566145.1 uncultured Gammaproteobacteria bacterium | reverse complement strand
CGAACTCCCTGCCGCCAGGTTGTTCAGCGTGCCGCTCGGCGCCGCGTCAACGCTGGTCTCCGTAATCGTGCCAAAGGACACGCCCGTCGGGGTCTGGCTCAGCGTGTACTTGCTCGCTGTGCCGGAGTAACCCGTCTCCACCGCATCCCCGTTCCGGGCCATCACCTGGAAGGTGTACTCGGTATTGGCGGAAAGCCCGGTAGCCGTATCTGTAGTCCCTGATACCCACCCGTTGATCCCGCCGTCCCCTCCCGCCGTCGTCGAATCGAAATACGCTCCCGAGCTGCCGGCCGTGGGGTTCGAGAAGCCGGACGTGTTTAGCTCGATGGAATCAGTGGTGACATTGCCAAACGTAGGTGTCGCCGGCGTCTCAATCAGCGTGTACTTGCTAAACGTTGCCGAGTCACCGGTCTCGATCCCATCCGCATTCTTTGCGCGAGCCACGAAGCTATAGGCCGTGTTGGCGCTCAGTCCGGATGACGTATAACCGCTCGTATCCTGTTCCCAGCCCGAATCGTTGCCGGCCGTGGTGTTCGACACTCGCACGCCCGACGTTCCTGCCGTCAGGTTGTTCAGTGTGCCGCTGGGCGCCGCGTCAATGCTGTTCAGCGTGATCATGCCAAAAGCCACACCCGCCGGCGTCTGGATCAACGTGTACTTGCTGTGCTCCGAGGACGCCGTCGTGTTGCCAGCCTGGTCGCTGACTGTGACTTTCAGGCCCTCGTACAATGTGTTGGGCGACAGGCCGGTCCACGTGTGAGTGGTGCCCTTGGCACCGCTGTCGCTCGCGCCGGTCCGGCTGTAATTGTAGCCGCTGGAAGCATTCACCCCCGAAGTGGCATCCGTGCCGTCCCCAGTCACCGAGATGCTATCTGTCCCGACCGTGCCGATGCTCAGACTGGCTGCTGAGGGCGCGGTGGCGTCATACTTGAAGATGAAGGTCGCCACGCCGGATTCGTTCAACGCGTAGTCAACCGTGTCCACTCTGAAGTACTTGATCCCGTCGGTCTGTGCTCCTGGAGCGTAGCTGGTGCCCGTCTGAAATGTGCCCGGTGCGCCGCCGCTGTCGGTGCCAAAGTAATACTTTTGCCCGCGCACACCCGAAACGCCCTCGCCTGTTGTTTGGGAGTCCGTCCCCGAGGTCCAGGTGAACGTTGGGCTCGAATCCGTGTTCTGCCAAACACCATTCGCGGCACCTCCGGACTCCACCAGACTGGTTGGGGTGCTGGGGGCGGTGGCGTCCTTGGTGTAGAAGGTGCACCCACTTCGGGCCGTGCGGTTGGCGTTGGCGAAACGCAGGTGCAGGCCATAGCCGCCGCCGCCGTTCTCCACCTTCAGCAGCACACGGTACCACGTGTTCTGCGTCAGCGTGAAAGGTCCACTGAAATCATTGTCGGCGGAAGCACCACGCCCGTTGCCAAGGAAAGAGCCCCGCAGCACTCCATTCACATAAATCTTGCAGTCGTCGTCGGAGCCCCAGCCAATGTAGCTGGCGCTGCTTGTCGTGCCGGAATACCACATATAGACTGCGGCATAAGTGGTGCCGTTATCCTTGGTGACCGCGTTATAGAAGCCCGATTCCAGCAAGTTAACCACATCCGCGCTCCCCGTCCCTTGCTTCCACTTATAGGTGCCGTAGGAATTGCCGTAGCTGTAGCCAGCCGAGCCGTCCGCTGCGTTGGGAGCGATGGTTGTCTCGTCAACGCTCACGCCGCCATACGTGCCGGAAACGTGATCCGTGTTGATGCGCGTCACGTGGTCGGCAGTCACGCCCTGTGCGTAGTGCCCGAGATACGCCCAACTGCGAATGTTCCCGTTCGCGGTGCCGGCTGGCGGGGTATAGTTGACCTGAAGCGTGGGATTTGGAGTGTTATAGAATGTTTTTCTGTACGTTATGCTAGTTTCGGTAGCTCCTCTAAACAACACTCCGTAAGGAAAGTTATACCCGGCTCCCGGTGAAAAAGTATAAACGGTTCCCTGAGCTGGGTTCACGCAATTTTGAGCAGCGGTGCCTACACCACTGTAGTTTCCGCCAGCGCCCCACGGGCTTGTCCATGTCGCTGTGGTGGT
This sequence comes from uncultured Gammaproteobacteria bacterium, assembly GCA_964566145.1. GTDB lineage: Bacteria > Patescibacteriota > Patescibacteriia > Veblenbacterales > UBA10138 > CAZMHN01. Next base: position 808 of record CAZMHN010000038.1, on the reverse strand, counting down.
CCAAGCCTGCTCGATACGGTACATGTTCACTGGGTTGTTGGCGGTGGTGCTATACCTGTTATAGTATACGATCGTGAAGGTTGAGCCACTGACCAGACTCTCGGCTGGCATAGTCGTCATGTAGGAATCATCCGCCTTGAGCACAACTCGAGAAGCTCCGGTGCCTGCCGTCGTTGTGTACCAGCCGATATTCAAAGTGCTACCTTGGTTGGCGGGATAGTATATTGCTAGCTGAGTGGTCAGATTATACGGCCCCCAGGTCGCGGCTGATGCCGGCGAAGTCAGGGACAGGACCAGGCAGCACGTCAGTGCCGCGCTGGCCCTAAAGACACTGGTGGGCCTGCCGACAGCCGCTTTACGCGCCCTTCGGCACGCGTTGCCTCTCACTCCCACACTCGATTCTTTCATACACTCAATCTTTCGCACTCTTGTTTTCATCTAGCAAGGCATCCAACTATTGCGCAGACAGCCAATTTTGCCTATACAGTAAACACTGTAATTTGAGTATCGGCGAGACTGTAGGTGTGCCGAGCCAGAAGCCGCACGCACTCCCGCGCCACCGCAGGATAAAGCCTACCTGTTGGCCTACACTGCACCACATAATACGACTAATTTTAGCCATCCGGAGGTCCTCTGTCAATGTGTAAGTCAATGTGGGCGCAGGACAGATTTCTTCGGCACTGCTGGCACGTGTCATTAACACCCCGCTTCAGCGGGGTGTTGCGTGGCCCGGTGAGCCGGGAAAACCGTTTCAACGGTTTCATCAGTATCGGCCGTCCAGGCACCCCGCTAAAGCGAGGTGTTAATG
>CAZMHN010000037.1:0-2992 GCA_964566145.1 uncultured Gammaproteobacteria bacterium | reverse complement strand
TGGAACGGTATGAACAGAAGATGCTCCGTTACGCCAGGCGTTTCCTGTTCAATGCCCACGACGCCGAGGACATGGTGCAGGAGGTATTCCTGAAAGCCTATGAGAACATCCAAAGCTTTGACGCTACGCGACGCTTCTCACCTTGGCTTTACCGCATAGCGCACAACGCTTTCTTGAACGCCATTAAGAAACGCCGGAATGAGCCTGTGCCATTTTTCGATCCTGACACCCTATTCCCGCACCCCGTATCCCAGGAACACGCCGACAAGGAACTGAACGAGCGAGAGCTAAAGGAACTGCTGGACAACAGCCTGGAAAAACTGTCGCCCAAATACCGCGAGCCTTTGGTCCTGTTCTACTTCGAAGAACTGCCATACCAGGAAATAGCCGACGTACTGCGCGTCCCGGTGTCCACTGTGGGCGTACGCATCAGCCGCGGCAAGGACATGCTCCGCAACTGGCTCGAAGAATCACGCCACGCCTATGAACCACACATCGCCACAAACCATTAAGGACAAGGTCCTTACAGCCATCAAAGCCGGGCAGGTCACCATGCGCCCGAAGTGGCACTACGTCCTAAAAGCCGCGCTCATGCTGACCGGTGCCGCCATACTGTCACTGGCCCTTCTTTACCTTGCGAGCTTCATTATATTCTACCTGCGGCAATCCGGCGTGTGGTTCGCTCCCTCGTTCGGTTTTAGGGGCGTGGCGGTGTTCCTCACGTCACTGCCCTGGCTCCTAATACTGGTGTCCATCGCGTTCCTCATAATCCTTGAGGTACTGGTGCGGCGATACTCGTTCGCATACCACCAGCCCCTGCTGTTCTCGGCGCTCGGCATCGTACTCCTAACCACTCTAGGCGGCATCGCAGTGGCCTCAACTCCGCTCCACAACACGTTCCTGAAACAGGTGAAAGAGCACCGGTTCCCCATGGCCGAGCCGCTGTACTTCGAGTTCGGGGTTAAAGGCGCATCCAATGTCCATCCCGGAAGCATACAAATCCTGACTGATGACGGATTCGTACTGCACAACCGCCGCGACGAGGAATTCAACGTCATTGTGACCCCGCGAACCAGATTCCCCATCGGCTACGACCTAACGGAAGGAGATTTTGTGGTGGTACTCGGCGAGCGTGAGAACGGCACCATACAAGCCTTCGGCGTACGGGAAATAGAAGCCATGCCTGGAGAATTCGTGCCCATGCCCATGCATTCGTTCCCGGCCAGATTCAGGCCGCCGCTCCCGCAATAATCGATTCCTTCGCTCACCGCTCCGCAACTCTACGGAGCGGTTTTGTAATACGCCGAGCGGCGGAATGTAGTACTAGAGTGGAGGAGAGCCGGCGCAGGCCAGGGGCCGAACTAAGAGGACTTTCGCTTTTGCCCGGCTCTCCCCCTTCGGCCCCGTGAAATAAAAAGGTAGAGGCGCGTGTAGTACTACATGTAGCCCAAAAAGGTTACCGTGTCCTGCAGGCACCAATCCTCTTTGAAGGCGCCGGAGACACGCACAATTAGACAGCCTAAACCAGTTAACCCATCTCAATTCCAATGAAGCAATCCAACGTCAAACGTTTAGCCTACGCGGCTTACGTGGCCGTACCAACCATCGCACTCGCGCTTCTTATGGGCACCGCCGCCTCGGCGCACGGCTGGGGCTGGTCCAAAACCCAGGACCTAGACGAACTGGCCCAAAGGCAGCGGGAAATGTTCCAGGAACAGGCCGACCTGCTTGGTACTAGCGTAGATACGGTCAAGAACGCCTGGTCCCAAGGCAAGACCATGACCGAACTGGCCCAGGAGCTAGGCTTGAGCGAGGACGAACTCCAGACCAAGCTTGAGGAGACTCGCAAGACCGAACTCAAGCAACGCCTGCAAACACTCGTAGACAAAGGCGTCATCACCCAAACCCAAGCTGACCAGCGCTATGCCTTCATGGAACAAAGGCTCAATGACAAAGATCAGGGCCGGGGCATGGGCCGCATGATGCCGGGCGGCTGGGGGCGCCATGGGCCAGGATTCTAACCCTATCACACGTGAACTCATCCATTAATAACGTCGTGAGGTGAGGTGGAGGCCCCTGCTTCGGCTACGAGCTGGAACAGGGGCTTTACCTTAGTTCATAACTTCCTGACAGCCTATGAACCTAAGAACTCTGTGGGGAGCGCATCGCATAAAAATAATCCTGGCCATCGTTCTGGCGTCCGGAGGCGGCGTTTACGCGTACCGCCAGCGCTCCAGCAATGAAGCTCCCGCGCGCTACGTGCTCGCGGCCGCGGAGTCCGGCACGCTGGTCATAAGCGTTTCCGGTACGGGCCAGGTATCGGCGGCGAGCCAGGTTGGCCTAAAGCCGGACGCGGCCGGGGACGTGGCTTCCGTTTCCATGGCCAACGGACAGGAAGTAAAAGAAGGCCAAGTGCTCATGCGGCTCGACGCCAGCGACGCCTACAAGGCCATCCGGGACGCCGAAACGGACCTGGAATCAGCCCGCCTGCAGCTGGAGGACCTGAAAGCCGACCCGAGCGAGCTTTCGCTGACCCAATCCCAAAACTCGCTGTACCAGGCTGAAAAATCAGTGGCCGAAGCACAGGCGGATTTGGAGGATTCGTACGAAGACGGCTACAACGACGCTTCCAGCGCCTTCCTGGCGCTCCCGGGGGTCATGGGCGGTTACGACAGCCTGCTGTTCAACAAAACGCTGGATCGGACTCAGTGGAACGTGGACTGGTATTCCTCGACCGCCCATGTCTGGGATGAAGACGTGGCGGAGGACAAGACACAGGTCATCGCCAAGTACGAAACGGCTCGTTCAAGCTACGACAAAGCTTTCGCTTATTTCAAAACGCTGTCGCGCGATTCTTCCCACGCCGCGCTCGAGCAGCTTACGAACGACACCTACGACACACTGAGGCTCATTGACGCTTCCATACAGATGACCAACAACTACCTGGACACGATACAAGACCTCATGGAACAGAACGACTACGACATGCCCG
>CAZMHN010000036.1:0-3010 GCA_964566145.1 uncultured Gammaproteobacteria bacterium | reverse complement strand
TGAGCGTGGCGGTCGAGCAGTCAAGCTCGCCCCACACCAGCTACGGGCTCGCTGCAAAGCAATTTGGTCTTACCGCTTCCTGGCAGGCCTTCACCGCCACCTTTACGGCCACAGCCACAGCCAGCGACGCCAAGCTCAAGTTCTGGTTCGCTCCGCATGCCGTCCGGGGCGATGTCTATTACATAGACTCAGTCAGCCTGCAGTCAGGCCAGGACGGAGGTGACGTCACTGCCGATACCCAGGGGCCGGCTTTGTCAATTGATGTGCAAGATAGCGCTCCCGTGGCCGCTTCAGGCGTGGTGAAAGCTGCCATATCACCTATTGCCCCTTCCAGTCTGGCGGACGTATGGGCAGTGGATGACGGCGAGCGCGTGAAGCAGGACGACCTTAACCACTGGGCCAAGTCTAGTCCGCAGAACCGGGTGTGGGACGGGAACCGCGTGTCTTTGTTCGGCGGTAAGAACGAAGTGGTCGCGTTCCAGCTCCAGCTTCAAGCTGCCGCCTCCGGCGCTTCGAATATGAACGTTAGGCTCCCGTCGCTTTCCAACGGTAGCTACACCATTCAGAACACGTCCACCGACCCCACCCAGTACGTGGGACGCAACATTGAGATATTCCTGGAGCACTACTTCAATACAACGGACTTCGGGCGTTCTCACTACACCAACCCGGGTGCCGGAGGCATTGGTACGTGCGAGGCCATGGCCTTCCCGAACGAAGCCTATGTCGGGTGGATCCCTGACATGCTCGTGCCCATTGAGGCCCCTTCAGGTCAGAAAGGCCACGGACAGGGCGGCGCCCCGTTCCAAATATCAGGGAGCAGGAACCAGGGCGTGTGGTTCGACATCTACGTTCCGAAGTCAGCTCCGGCCGGCACCTACACCGGCAATATCGAAGTTCTGGAGAATAATACGGTCACGTACCGCATCCCTGTATCCTTCCAGGTGTACAACTTCACCCTACCGGATGAGAACCATCTGCACACGTTCTTCGTATACCCGTACACGCTGTTGGAGCGGCACCCGGGCATCACGAAGGGGAGCGCCGCATACTGGGATTTGAACCACTCGTACATGAACATGGCGCACCGGCACCGCATGGACCTGATGGACAGCCAGTCGTTCAGTGAGTTCACGACCAATTTCGGCGGCTACTATACCGGAACCTACTTCACGCCGGCTTACGGATACGACGGTCCGGGCGTGGGCGTGGGGCAGACCACGTACTCCGTCGGTACCTACGATCAGCCAGCCTACCACGGCGATTCGGCTATAGGCCCGACCTGCGACTGGTCGGCGTATTCCTCCTATAGTCCGGCCGGGTTCGGCGCCAGGAACCAAAGTACGTGGGAGCAGGCTTCCAACCAATGGGAACAATGGTTCAGGGACAACGCCCCGAACGTTGTGCGGTTCAAGTACATGGGCGATGAGCCCCATCGCGACCCTAACAGCTGCGACGAGCTGGACACCATAGAGAAGGCAGGCTGGATACACAACAACCCCGGAGTGGGCAGGAACCTGATGACGTTCCAGACCCAGTGGTTTCACGGGGATATAGTGAACAACAACGCCATAGACTTTTTCTCGAATACCGGCTACTCCGACTTGTACTTCGGGTACCATTTGTACGAGCGGCAAGCGCCCGAGTACCACGGTAACGCCCGGCGCATCCAGTCGCAGGACACTGTGGCGGTTCCGGGCAGGAAGAAGATGACTGGACTCTATAACGGCTACCGGCCGGATTACGGCGACCCGGAGAACCTGGACGTACCGGTCATTGATGCGCGCGTCATCCCCTGGGTGTCGTGGAAGTACGACGTGGACCAGTACTTCCTTTGGGAAACAGCTTTCTTGACCGAGGCGGATGGCAATCCCACCTCCAGGCACTACAACATTTGGGAGCAGCTTACCTATCTCGGATTCCTGGAGGATGGGAGCTTGTACCCAGGTGATAGGGCGCCGGGCGGAGGCGGACACTGGATAAACGCTGGCCAGGATGACATGTTCCCCCAGGACGACCGCGGCGTGGAAGCGCCAATTGCCTCCATGCGCATGAAGAACTTCCGCCGAGGCATGCAGGACTATGAGTATCTATGGCTTGCTCAACAGGGGAACAAGGATGTTCAGAACATCGTGAACGGCATAGTCCCCGCGGCGCTCGACGACTTTACGCCTGCGGCAAGCTATACCGCCCCATACAATGCACCCCACGGCACGCTTACGGAATCCCAAGGCATTACCCCGGAGTGCGCCAAGAGCTATTCGGATATGCGCGGTCAGAGCTTGCAGTACACAGACCACAGCCGCCCGCCCGCGTGGCCGCAGACAGGGTACGGTTTCGAGAACGCGCGCGTGCAGTTGGCAGCCTTGTTGGACGGTTCGGCGCCTCCTCCGCCGCCGGCCGCCGCCCAGTGCGGAGACGGGCTGGACAATGACGGCGATGGTCAAGCGGACATGGCTGACCCGGGTTGCGTCAATACTGCCGATAATGATGAGAGCGACACTGCGCCTCCTCCGCCCGCCCCGGCGCAGTGTTCCGACGGAAGTGACAACGACGGCGACGGCAGGATAGACATGTCAGACCCCGGGTGCACCAGTGCTTCGGACACGAGCGAAACCGATACTGTACAGCCGCCTACACCCACTGGTCGTAATGTTACATTCACCGTTACTGCCACCGACCCAAGCGGCCTTAGTAGCATTGAGCTGTTCGTGAACGGCACAATGGTGAGGCAGTGCATGTCTTCCCCCTGCGCCTACACCGGCGGGCCTTATAATATAGGCACTTCTTTGTCCTACTACGCCACGGCCACAGACGCCTCCCCAAGGCATAACCAAAGCCGTTATCCTGCTACAGGCCAGCTTACCCACGTGGTCGGGGGAGGCACGGCCGATATCACTCCTCCCACCGTATCCATAACCCACCAGATAACGTCGGGCGGGGGAGGCACGACTGCCCAGTGCGCCGACGGAACAGATAATGATGCAGACGGGCTTGCGGATATGGCCGA
>CAZMHN010000035.1:0-3127 GCA_964566145.1 uncultured Gammaproteobacteria bacterium | reverse complement strand
ATGGGAATTGACGAGGAAGGCGTGTTTGCTATACTGAGGCAGCATTTACAACGCGCGCGGGAGTAGTTCAGCAGTAGAATGCTTCCTTGCCAAGGAAGAGGTCGCGGGTGCGAATCCCGTCTCCCGCTCCACAGCAAACAAGAATCCCCCGTAAGGGGGATTTTGCTTTGCTGTGTCGTGGTGGTGGTTTGTAGCCGCGGCCGTAGGTCGTGGGGTCAGAGCGTAAGCGAGAGCGCAACTGCTTGTGCTCGAGCCGCTCTGACGGGTGATACGATGCACGAAGCGCCGTATCACCCAGGCCCGAAGGGGAATCACCCGTCTCCCACTCCAGAGTAAACTAAAATCCCCCGACAGGGGGATTTTTAGATTGTGAGGTATACTGTCAACAGTATGGAACTCAAAGGTTCAAGCCCCAAGCTTATAGAGCTGGTGCGGCGTATGCACCATGACGGTTCGGGTGGAGAAAAGTTCCACAGCACCACGGCCGGGGGCTATCTGAAGGATTTTGTGTACGGCGCCAACGACGGCATCATTACCACCTTTGCCGTGGTGGCCGGCGTGGCCGGGGCCGACCTGTCCGCCACCGTAGTGCTTATTCTTGGTTTTGCCAACCTGTTCGCAGACGGTTTTTCCATGGCTATGTCCAACTATCTGGGCGAGAAGTCGAGCCGTGAGTTTGTGGAGGCTGAGCGGGCTAAGGAGCTGTGGGAGATAGAACACGTGCCGCATGAGGAGCTCGCCGAAGTGCGGAAGATGTACCAGGTCAAGGGATTGCAGGGTGAGGCGCTTGAAAAGGTCGTGCAGGCCATTACATCGGATAAACAACGCTGGGTAGACGAGATGATGATAGGCGAACACGGCTTGGTGCCGGACGACGGTACAAGCCGGCCTTGGAAGAACGCGGCTGTTACTTTCATTGCGTTCGTGATAGCCGGGTTGGTTCCGCTCCTGCCGTACCTCTTGGGCCGGTCGCCGCAGGACACGTTCCCCTGGGCCATTGCGGCCACCGCTCTAATCCTGTTCCTTATCGGCGGCCTGCGCACGCTCATCACCTATCGTAGCTTTTGGAAGTCAGGTTTGGAGATGCTGGCAGTGGGCATGCTGGCCGCGGGCGTTGCCTACGCGGTGGGGGATATTCTAAGCCGTTTGGTGTAGCTTGAGCGAGCTAATGCGGCCTTCCAAAAAGGCCGGGCTTTTCGTTTTTACGCGCGCGTGATAGGGTAGCGGCATAAAATAAAAACGGTTCACGAATATAAGGAGGAAACGCCATGATCGTTGACATTTGGAAGTGTTCGACCGTAGAGCGCATTCGCGAGCTTGAGCCCTATGTGCTGGGAGGCGTTATGGAGGAACGTGCTCTATTGCGCTACTTTGCCGCCTGGGGAGCGTACTTCGAGCGCCAATCGCCCGGCGGGCCGTATTTGGCCTGGGGGAGCCCGATTACGAAACTTTATCCGAGGTTCGTGCACACCGCCGCACTATTCTCCCATCCAAGAGCGGCGGCAATCATCGCAGATCAGCTGGTAAACCGACTGCCGAACAGGCCCAAACCCCACTGTGTGGTCGGGCCGAGTCATGGAGCCTGGGGGTTAGTATCTGCTCTGGCTCAGCGTTGGGGCGGCATTTGCCAGCAGCTTACCAAGCATACTGGCGTGAGAAAGGAGCAGGCTTGGGACGGCCCTCCGCTTCCACAGGGAAGCAGGGTGCAATTGTGCGATGATTTGATTCGCGGCGGCGGAACGCTGGAGCAACTGGTGGATGCAATTCAAGCGGCCAACGGCGACAGCGTGGTGATTAACCCGGAGGTTCTGGCCGTAGTGAACGTTTCAGGGAAAGAACAGCTCGGCCAGTTCCGGATTGTCAGCCTCGTTTCCTTCAAGGAGGAATCGTTACTTCCCAAGATCTCCTTGGGCGGGCCATCTAGCGCTGTGCGTGAGCTGAGGCCGTATTTGTATGAGCGGTCTGTGGCTTGAAAGTAGAACAAATTCACATAATCATGAACCGTGTAACCGTACTGCTTCGGTAGTACGGTTTTTCTTTTGACTTTTCTCCGCGTTTCTCGTAAGGTAGGGGCCGAAATAAACACGTCACTAAAGCACGTTCAACCAACAATCAGGAGGGTACTACCATGCCGTACTTTCACAATCTACAAAGAAGGATTGCCGAGATCAACTCGGTGGTTTGCGTCGGGCTGGATACAGACCCCGGCAAGATACCCGCCTGCCTCAAGCAGGCTGTTGTCGCGGAGTTCACAGGGAGATTCAAGCTGGATGACGAGGGGCACCCTGATCACGAACGGGGCGAGCAGGCGCTTCATGCCGCCATCTCAAGCTCGCTGGATGCCGAGGTCATCTTCCGCTTCAACAAAGGTGTGGTCGACGCCACCTTGCAGTATGCGGCCGTCTACAAGCTGAACTACGGCTTCTACCTCGGCGAAGCAGGCGCGACCGTTCTGCGTCGGACAGTCGGTTACCTGCATTCCATGGGTGCATTGTGCATACTTGATTTCAAGAGTTCCGACATCGGAAATTCGGCGGAACAGTATGCCAACTACGCTTACAACGACCTTGGCGTGGACGCGGTCACTGTGAACCCGTTCCTGGGGCACACGGATTCCCTCGACAGGTTCACCCGCCGGACAGACAAGGGGGTGTACGTGCTGTGCGCCACCTCGAACGGAAAAGACGACCCTGATGGCGCAACTCTGTTCCAGGAGTTGAGGGTGAAAAGAAACGATGATGACGAGGTGTTGCTGTCCTTGTCGGAAGAGGTCGGACTGGCCGTGGCCAGATGGAACAAGGATAGGGGGAATCTCGGCCTTGTCGTGGGAGCCACCCGTCCCGAGGTGTTCATGGAGTTGCGGCAGTGGGTGGGCGAGGATATTGGTATGCTCATCCCTGCTTTTGGAGAGCAGAAGGGTGCTATTGAGCAGCCGGTGAAGTATGGGTGCTCCACCGGAGTCAACGCAGTGGGCAACATCTCGCGTCAGGTGCTGTACGGCGCCAAGGGTGAAGACAGAAGCGCGTTCACGGTCGAGGAGTATTTCGCGGCCGTGGGCGAAGCGGCCCGCAGGTGGCGTGATACGTTCAACCAGTTCCGGCCGGTTCCGGCGGAGGTGGCGCCATGA
>CAZMHN010000034.1:0-3801 GCA_964566145.1 uncultured Gammaproteobacteria bacterium | reverse complement strand
AAACTTGCCACATTCTTGTGCCGCGTGTTATAACCACCACTGTTTATCAGCCCGTCGCACGACACGCCGCATGCCGCACAAACACCTGGTCATAGTAGAATCCCCTACCAAAGCCAAAACCATCGGCCGTTTCCTGGGCCCCGACTTCAACGTGACTTCTTCCATGGGACACGTGCGCGATCTGCCCAAAAGCAAGCTGGGCGTGGACGTGGACGATGATTTCGCTCCGCAGTACGTGATTTCGCCCAAGGCCAAGAGCGTCATGGCCGAGCTCAAGACCAAGGCCAAGGATGCCGACTGCATCTACTTCGCAACTGACGAGGACCGCGAGGGCGAAGCCATTTCCTGGCACCTGAGGGAATTGCTGAAGACCCCGGCCGACAAGGTAAAGCGCATCGTCTTCCACGAAATAACCAAAGAGGCCATTCAGGAGGCCTTGGCCAACCCCCGGGACATAGACGAGCGCCTGGTCAAAGCCCAGGAGGCCAGGCGCATTCTGGACCGGCTGTACGGGTACGAAGTGTCGCCCATACTCTGGCGCAAGATACGCCCGGGGCTTTCCGCCGGACGCGTGCAAAGCGTGGCCGTGCGGCTGTTGGTGGAAAGGGAAAGGGAACGGCTGGCCTTCCACTCGGCCGCCTATTGGGACATACAGGCCGCATTCGAAACCAAGGCCGGCGAGGAATTCGCGGCCGACCTGGTACGCGTGAACGGCGAACCCGTCGCCCAAGCCAAGGATTTCGACCCTGCGACGGGCGCGCTCGCGGGCAAGGCGCGCTGGCTCAAGGAATCCGAAGCACGCTCGCTGGCGCTGGAGCTAGCCAGCCAAAAAGCCGCGCTCACGGAACGCTCGGCCAAGCCGTTCACCGAGCGCCCCTACGCCCCCTTCACCACCTCCACGCTCCAGCAAGAGGCGAACCGGAAACTGCGGTACTCGGCTAAGCGCACCATGCAACTGGCGCAGGGCCTGTACGAGCAGGGCTACATCACGTACATGCGCACCGATTCCACTCTGCTTTCAAGCCAGGCCATCGACGCGGCCAGGCGCTGGATAGAGGAACAGTACGGCCGCGAATTCCTGTCCCCCTCACCCCGCCAATTCGAGACCTCTTCCAAGAACGCGCAGGAAGCCCACGAAGCCATCCGGCCGGCCGGAGCCAGGTTCCAGCCGCTGGACAAAGTGAAGGGCGAGGTGGATGAAGACCAATACCGCCTGTACGAGCTCATCTGGAAGCGCACGGTGGCTTCACAGATGGCCGAGGCCAGAGGCCAGCGCGTCACGCTCACTGTTTCCGTCGGAAGCGCCGAATTCCAAACCACCGGCAAAACTTACGACTCTCCGGGCTACCGCCGCGCCTACGTGGAGGGGTCGGACGATCCGGAAGCGGAACTCATGGAGCAGGAAACCGTCCTGCCGAACGTCAAGGAGGGCGACGGGCTTACTGTGAAAGAGCTTGCGCCCAAGGAACATGCTACTCAGCCGCCCCAGCGCATGACCGAGGCGGCGCTTGTGAAAGAGCTGGAGCGCCGCGGCATCGGCCGACCCTCGACCTACGCTTCCATCATCGACACCATTGAGCGCAGGGAATACGTAGTGAAGCGCGGCACCACGCTCATACCGACGTTCACCGCCTTCGCCGTCACCAACATGCTGGAAACGTACCTGGCGTCGCTGGTCGACTACACCTTCACCTCGAACATGGAGGATGCGCTGGACGCCGTGGCCCGCGGCGAAGCTGACGACCGCGAGTACCTGAAGCATTTCTACTACGGCGACGGCGCCCCCGGCCTGAAGCCCACGCTCGAGCATGTCATCGACACTATTGATCCCAGGCTGACGAGCGGGGTCGCCATCGGGGAACAAGGCGGCGTGCCGATTGAGGTGAGAATCGGACGCTACGGACCGTTCGTGAAGTGGGGCGAGCAGACCGCCAGCCTGCCCGACGCGCTGTCTCCCGACGAGCTGACCCAAGAGCGCGCGCTTGAGCTCATACGCCAGAACCAGCGCCAGGAAGAACCGCTGGGGACCGACCCTTCGACGACCAAGAACGTGTACGTGAAAGTCGGCCGCTTCGGACCGTACGTACAGCTCGGCGAGCAACCCGAGGACAGGAAAAAAGGCGAGAAACCGAAGATGGCCTCGCTCCTCAAGGGCATGTCGCCGGAAACCGTGACCCTGGACGACGCCTTGAAACTTCTGTCGCTCCCTCGCGAGCTTGGCTTGAACCCGGGGAACGGCGAAACGGTAGTGGCCGCCAACGGACGCTACGGACCCTACGTGAAGTGCGGTTCGGAAACCCGGAGCATTCCGGCCGAGAATTCGCCTATAACCATCACTCTTCCCGAAGCCATCGAACTTCTGAAGCAGGAAAAGAAAGGCCGCGGACGCAGAGTAGCCGCGGCACTCAAGGAACTTGGAGAACACCCCGAAACCAAGGCGGCCATAAAGCTCATGGACGGGCGCTACGGACCGTACGTAACCGATGGCACAACCAACGCCACAGTTCCCAAAGGCACCGAGCCGGGGTCCGTTACCCTGGCCCAGGCAGTGGAGCTTTTGAAGGAACGCGAAGGCAAGCCCAAGCGCCCGCGCCGCAGGCGCAAGTAGGCTGAAAAACAAGCCCGCGTGGAACCCCTTTGTCTCCGCGCGCCTTTGATGTTTGTTCCATAACCCTTGACTTTTTGGGGTTTTTGCTGTATATTTATGGGTTCTTTGAAAATGAAATAGATTCGTTCCCACTGACCTGGGAGGGGAGAGGGAACCGTTCATAGCTTCCCGTTGGTTCAAAAACTGACGGCTGCTAGGGCAACGGTTCCTGGCGCACCGCCCTCGGGCAAAGATGCACCGCTCTCTACCAGACCAGTGGGAATGAACCATTATCTTAACCAAGGTTTTGCCCTGGGGCGGCAAGCAATCAGTCGGTGAATGGTCGACCGTCGACAGTCACCTCTCACTGTGCTCCCAGGGCACGTCATCAAACACCCTTCTTCACCTGCCGCGGTGAAGAAAAAACACACCATTACAACACAAGGAGGTACACCATGTACCGTTCCATTATCCTCGCTCTCGTCGCCACGTTCTCGATCTTCGCGCTTGTCGGGTGCGACGGTGTCACTGAGCCCAGTGACTATACCGAATACGAGAACGAATACAATGCGATCAATGCACCGGAAAACCTGACTGCCACGACGGTCGAAGGGGCCAGGCTCACGGTCAAGGCCGTCAGCCTCGCATGGGTCAACCGGTCAGGCGTAGCCAAGTACGTCATCATTGTCCGCAAGGACGTTGCCACGAACCAGGAGACCGTCCTGGACACCATCGCCTACACCAAGTTCGGCGAAAGCCAGGGATACACGGACAACCTCACAGGTTGCTCCTCCAGCCAGGCCAAGTACCTGGCCAAGTTCGCCGCCTCGCTCACGAAGCAGAGCCAGTGGAGCGAATCGAACGTGGTCACCCTGAAGTAACTGGTGACCGAACGCAGTACGAAGCCCGTCGCAAAATCATCTGCGGCGGGCTTTTTCTTTTTGCCTGGTTATTCTGCCGAAGCCTGTTGCTGGCGCCACAGCGCCGCGTACAAGCCGCCCTTCATAAGCAGCTCCGCGTGCGAGCCATGCTCCACGACCGAACCCTTCTCCAGAACGTATATGGTATCAGCGTGCATCACGGTGGACAGCCTATGAGCAATGGAAACCGATATGAGGTTGGGCCGCGTTTTGGCTATCCCGCGTATGGTCTGGGTGATGTCGGCTTCGGTCAGGGAATCAAGCGAGGAAGTGGCTTCGTCGAATATGATGAAG
>CAZMHN010000033.1:0-4559 GCA_964566145.1 uncultured Gammaproteobacteria bacterium | reverse complement strand
AACCCGGCGCTCGGACAATCCTGCGGATTGGACGTGGCCTTGGTTCTGGACAGCTCGGGAAGCGTTGACGGCACGGAGCTTGGACAAATGAAGACCGCTTTGCACGGCTTCGTGAACGCGTTCCTGCCGGCCACTCCCACGCAGTTCTCGGTCACGGATTTCGACGATACTGCAACAGTGGTCCAAGGCTTCAGCGGAAGCGCTTCGGTGGTGAATAGCGCCATTGATACGGCTGCCAGCGGCGGCGCCACCAACTGGGAGGACGGCCTCTTGAAGGCGCAAAGCACTTTGCCCAACAGGACGAACCCCAATTTGGTCGTGTTCGCTTCCGACGGCAACCCGAACCGCAAAGGCAATCCAGAGCAGACAGTTTCCGAAGCTGACGCCGTGAATGCGGCCGTAGTCGTAGCCAACAGCTTGAAGACGGCAGGCACTCGCATAATCACGCTCGGAATAGGCAATGACCTGGACACCGCCAACCTGGAGAAGATTTCCAGCGCCGACGCGGTGTACACTTCCAGCTTCGACACGCTGGCTTCCGACTTGGCTAACCTGGCACAGCAGTTGTGCGGCGGCACTATTACCGTAACCAAGCTGATAGACGCGGACGGCAACGTGCAGACCGCGGGCGACCAAACTCCCGGGGAAGGCTGGACTTTTGACGTGGCCAACGAGAGCAAGGTAACGGACGTCAACGGCCAGACCATGCCGAAAGAAGTCGACCAGGGAACCTACAATGTGGTCGAGACAGTGAAGAACGGCTACGATCTTCTAAGCGCATCCTGCACCGGCGCCAGCGGCAACGGCGCCCAGGAGGGGGACGGCGTGCTTGGCATTCAAGTGGGGCAGAACGACATTGTTTCCTGCACGTTCTACAACGCCCCCCTGCCCACGCTGACCGTGTACAAGACCGTGGTGCCGAACGCGGGCAACGAAGCCGCGGACAAGGTACCTGGCGATTTCAGCATCAACATCATGCAGGGCAGTACCGAGGTGGCGGGGGGCGCCGGCTCTTCCAGCGGCACCGCCTACACTCTGGAACCGGCTGAGTACACCGTGACCGAGGACGCAGTGGAAGGCTACACGCCGGATTTCAGCGGGTGCGGCTCGCAAGGCTACTTCTTCCTGCACTACGGCGAACAGGCCCAGTGTTCCATCGTGAACAGTGAGGACGCGCCCCCTGCACCTACTACCGGTACGCTGGTCGTGAACAAGGTGGTGGTGAACGACAACGGCGGGAACAGCCAGGCCGGGGACTTTACCATTACAGTTGAGAAGGATCAGGTTCCCATAACGAATCCGACGCCTACCGGTTCCGGCGACAGCCTGACCTACACGTACACCGACTTGGTTCCAGGCGCATATTATGTGTTCGAGAGTGAAAATTTGGGCTATACGCCTGACTTTAGCCAGTGCGGCGACCACAACGTGAGCGTGGTAGCGGGCCAGACCACCGTCTGCAACATCACTAACGACGACAAGCAGGGCACGCTCATCGTGAAGAAGGTGGTGGAGGGCGGCCCGTTGGCCCAGAGCCCGCAGAGCTTCACCTTTACAGTGAATGACGGTGCCAACACCCCGTTCGAGTCCGATGGACAGAACGACATTCTAGTGAACGCGGGCACCTACACCGTGGCCGAGGTGAGCATCCCGGCCGGCTACTCGGCAGGCTATAGCGGCTGTTCGGAGGTCCAAGTTCCTAATGGCGGCGAGGTCACCTGCACCATCACCAACACCTTCCAGCCGCCGGTCGTGCTGACCGACGTTCACGGCTATAAGTGGAACGATTCTGACGGCGACGGCAACAAGGCGCCTGAGGAGCCCTTGCTCTCCGGCTGGACCATATTCATAGATGAGAACGGCAACGGCGTGCTGGACGGGGAGGAAGTATCCACGGTCACATCCGACAGCCAGGAGCACTTTGGCTGGTACTGGTTCGAGGACCTATTGCCGGGTACGTACTCCATTTGCGAGGTACAGCAAAGCGGCTGGACGCAAACCGCGCCGGCCGGCGGGTGCCACGAAGTCATTCTCCCGGATGGCCTGTTCAGGCTAGTGGTCATATCTGTCAATGCCGTTATCGGCCCGGAGTATAACTTCGGCAACCAATACACAGGCGGCAGCGGCGAAATGTGCACCGGCGACGGCACCTACACGCTGGACGGCGACTTCGATAAGGGCACGCTCATCAACGTTACGCACGCCCCTTCGGACCAGCTTCAGCTGGACGACACGGTGAATCCGTTCGGGTTCATTTGGGTGTCCAACTCTGGCGAAGGCACCATTGTGAAGATAAACACTGACACCGGGGCCATTATGGGCGAATACCGCACGTCCCCGGACAGCACCTACGGCAACCCGTCCCGCACCACGGTGGACAAGGACGGCAGCGTGTGGGTGGGCAACCGCCAGGCAGTGAGCGGCAACCAGGCCGCCATAACCCATGTGGGTTTGCTCGAGAACGGCCAGTGCGAGGACAGGAACGCTAACGGAATCATAGACACCTCCACCGGCTTGAATGACGTGAAGCCGTGGACGGACGAATCCGGCGACCGCGGGGTGGCTACGGCCCAGGATGAGTGCATCATCCACTTCACTAAAGTAAACGGAGGCGACGCCAGGCACATTTCAGTGGACGCGAGCAACAACGTCTGGGTGAGCGGCATAAGCTCCCGCGTGTTCGAGTACGTGAAGGGCGGCGGAGCCGGCGTGCCCGGTTCCGGGACCGTTATCCGCACCGAGCCCAGCGTTGGCTACGGCGGCTACGGCGGCCTCGTTACCTCGGGCGGCGTCATCTGGTCGGCCAGGTCCTTGCTCCGCTGGGATACGGCGAATGCTTTAACGGGCCCGAATGGCGTCAACTGGACAGGCTATGACCACGACAGCTACGGCTTGTGCATAGACAGCCAGGGCAACGTTTGGAACACGGCCCTGTCCGGCGACCAGATAAGGAAGTTTGCGCCTGACGGCACATTGCTCGGCACGTTCGGCCATGGCGCGTACTACGCCCAGGGCTGCGTGGTGGACAAGAACGATCACGTGTGGGTGGCCAACTCGCTGTACGACAGCACGGTAAGTCATCTGCTGAACGACGGCACGTTCGTAGGCCTTATCCAGGTCGGCTCAGGCCCGACCGGCGTGGCCGTGGACGCGAACAACAAGATTTGGGTTACCAACCACTACAGCCAAACCGTGATGCGCATAGACCCGACAGCCGGGCCAGTCGGCGCTGACAGCGTTACGCCCATCGGCGCGGTGGATTACACCAGCCCGAACATAGGCGGATACCTGTACAACTATTCGGACATGACAGGCAGTACTTTGTCAGGCATGGCCGAGAGCGGAACTTGGACAGTGGTGCACGACGGACAGGTGGGAAGCTTCCCTTGGAAGAGCATTTCCTGGAACGCCGACGTGCCTGAAGGGGCCGGCCTCACAGTGACCTTGGCCGCGAGTTCCGACGGCACTACGTTCGGCGCGCCTCAGGCAGTTACAAGCGGCCAGGACCTTTCCTCACTGACCGATCGCTACCTCAAGGTGACGGTCGCTTTCACCCGCAGTGAAGCAGGCGTCAGCCCTGTGCTGTATGACCTAACGCTGGACCGCGACTGCGGCGACGAGCCGGTGGACATGTGTTCGAACATTGACGGCGTGCAGACCGAAGTGCCTTCCGGCTACACCGAATCCGGCGGCATTTGCACCCAGCAGTCATCCGGCGGAGGCGGGGGAGGCGGCGGCTCCAGCTGGCAGCTCATCATTTCGAACGAGCTGTTGCAGGTGGCTGGCGACAGCACCAGCATGACCGTTACCTGGACTACCAACCACCCGGCCACTTCGCGCGTGGTGTACGACACGGTGTCGCACCCCTTCATCGGGAGCCCCGCCATGTACGGCTATGCCTTCACGAACGTGGAGGACAGCGCCATGGTGACAAGTCACAGCATGACCATTACCGGGCTTACGCCCGGCACGGCCTACTACTTCAGGCCGGTGTCCCACGGTTCGCCTGAAGTCACGGGTATAGAGCTGGCTTACACGCCTCCGGGCGGCGGCACGCCTGGCGTGGCCGGCGCGACCGATTCCAGCGGTTCCGGTCCTACGCCGCAGGTGTTGGGAGCTACCGACACCCTGCCTCGTACCGGCGGTATGCCGCAGGGAGCACTGCTCTTTACCTGGCTCGCGCCTTTGTTCAAGCGCAGAAGGATAAAGAAGCAGTAACTTCACAACACGCTACAAACCCCGCCCTCACACAGGGCGGGGTTTTGGTTTAGAATCATTTCTTTGAAGGAGGCAGGGGGTTCAAAGTATGGGTTTGTTACTTCTCTAGAGAAGTAACGCAAGAGTCGCCACGCAGGTCTTCGCGCCAGGCAGTGCTCGTCGCGCTCACTGGCTTTCGCTATGCGCCATCAGCCGACAGCACGCTCCAGCCTGCCGTTCGCGCGCCTTCCGCTCTGGCACCGGCGCTCCGACATGGTGGCATCTAGGGAGCCGGAGTGAGGACCTCAGAACGTGCGTGTATGTGGTCGCTTGGCATAGCACGTTCGTTTGGCCTCATAGGC
>CAZMHN010000032.1:0-5230 GCA_964566145.1 uncultured Gammaproteobacteria bacterium | reverse complement strand
TCGGGTTCCATCCGCGCGCGATGCTTGAAAGCGCCGCCAGCTACTTCGTGAGCATACAGTGGTGGTGGTTCGTGCTGGCGTCGCTGGGCGTTGTCGTGTTGCTGGCGCAGTGGAAAAAATTGCACACCGCCGAGCGCGCCTGCTTCGTGGCCGCGCTTGTCGCAGGCGCATGGCTCGTCGTGCTGTACGGCAGCTGGAGCTTCCACGACAACCCCGACCCCGCGGCGGTCACGCTCGGCACTTCTTACATGAGATACTGGTTGCCGCTGTTCGCGCTCCTTACTTGGCCGGCCGGACGCGCCCTTGGCCTGCTTGCGGACAAGGGCCGGTGGCACAGGTACGCCGCTCTCGCGGCCGTGGGCGCGTACGGCGTGCTTTCCTTGACCCTGGTGCTGTGGGAGCCGCTGGAGGGGCTGGTGGCGGTACGCCGGAACATTCTTAGGTTCGAAGCTTGGAGCCGGGAGGTGCAGGCTATGACCGAAGCCCCAAGCGTAATCGTCGCGGGCAACACGGACAAGCTGTTCTGGCCCGAGCGCGCCGTCATCCACGATCTGGTGAATCCGGGCGATTACGAATCCGTGCGCAGGCTCATTCAGTCGGGCATCCCGGTGTACCGCTTCCACCCCACCTGGCAGCCGAACGATTTTTCCCTCGCGAACCGCCGTCTGGCGCAGTACGGGTTGGAGCTTCAAAGGCAGCAGGCGGAGTTCCTTGATTTCAGCTTGTA
The DNA here is from genome assembly GCA_964566145.1 of uncultured Gammaproteobacteria bacterium. Lineage (GTDB taxonomy): Bacteria > Patescibacteriota > Patescibacteriia > Veblenbacterales > UBA10138 > CAZMHN01. The sequence continues at coordinate 4,503 of CAZMHN010000032.1, read as the reverse complement.
TCGGTTTCAAATTCCGCGGCCATGACATACGTTCGCTACCTGCGCTACCTTATCCCTTTCGTCCTGGTGCTGTACGCCGCCTGGCAAGGACTGTTCGCTTCAGGCGTTTTTGCCGCAGATTCTAAACTGACAGAGCGCACGCCGGCCCTGGGCGTGCTTCTGCCGGCGGGCCGCGTGGAGCGCGGTCCCGATGGCGTTGTACTCATGCATGAACCGGTGTACGCGGACGTGACCCTGCCTTTGCGGTCACGCCGGGTTACGTTCGAAATCACGACCACCGCAGGTTCGGCTCCCATACGCGTCGGCGTGCGCCAGGGGCCGGGCTGGGATTACGTGTTCCCGGAAGCGGAAGTTTCGGAGCAAGGCGGTTACCGGACGTACCAGATAACCGTTTCCGATTGGCAGCACCTGGAGCCGGGGTATGCCTTGCGGTTCCTCGTGTCGGCGCCCAGGCTTGCGCCGGGCGGCGTGGTGTTCGAGGGAGCGCGCGTGAGAGTGGAGCGCGAGCCTTTCAGCTTCACCTGGCTTCAAGAGCGTTTCCGGAACGTACTATGAAATTGGATAAGTATCTGGCACATCCGGCAGTGAAAGCTTCGCGCACGGCGGCGGGAGAGCTGGGCGTCGGGTTGGCGAGCGCCTGGCTCGTCCTTTCCCTTGTGGAGCTCATGCGCCGGGGCGCGGTCAGCCTGCACCTAGACCTGAATCTGCTTTTGGCGGCCGCCCTGGCGGCCTGGCTGGCGGGCGAAAGGCCGCCGGCCGCGAAGCCTTGGCAAAAGTACGTTTCCACTGCGATTTTTGCTATACTGATAGCCGTCTTGGCCTGGCGATTGAGCGAGGGTCAGTCCTGGCACATGTACGCGCCGCTGGTAGGCTTGGCGGCGTTCCTAAGCCTTGTTCCGTAACGTTATGAGCGATTGCATTTTTTGCAGGATTTTGAGCGGCGAGATACCGGCCAAGCGGGTGTACGAGGATGAGGAGTTCCTGGCCTTTCTGGACAACGGCCCGGTGAGCCACGGCCACACTTTGGTAATACCCAAAATCCATTACGACAGATTCGAGACGACCCCGGAAGACGTGGTGGGAAGAATGTATCAGCTGGTCCGCCGTCTGTCCCCGGCCATTGCCCGCGCCGTGGGCACGGGCGATTTCAACCTAGGCTTGAACAACGGTCCGTCCGCCGGGCAGGCCGTGTTCCATACGCATGTGCACATAATGCCGCGGCGTCCGAACGACGGTTTGGAATCCTGGGCCAAGGTTGAGTACCAGGGCAACGAGATGGACGAAGTGGCCAAGAAGGTGCGCGCCGCCATCAAGGGCGACATATGAAAGGCGAATCGCGCATCGAGTGGGCGGGGAGGCACATGCCGGTAGTGGCGGCGCTGGGCAGGCACTTTGCCGAGCGCCAGATTTTCAAAGGCGTGCGCATTTCGGCCTGCTTGCACGTAACGGCGGAAACGGCCAACCTGGCGCTGGCCCTGAAGTCCGGGGGCGCGCAAGTCGCCGTGTGCGGCTCCAATCCTTTGTCCACGCAGGACGACGTGGTGTCCGCCCTGAAGCGCAAGGGCGTCAAAGTATTCGCCAAGCGAGGAGTGGACACGCGCACTTATTACCAGCATATCCGCGCTTGCCTGGCCCACAAGCCCCAGCTCACGGTGGACGACGGGGCCGACCTGGTCACTTTCATACACACCAAAGCCAGGCGCCTTTTGAAGCACGTTGTCGGCGGCACAGAAGAGACCACCACCGGCGTCATCCGCCTTCGGGCCATGGCCAAGGCCAAAAAGTTGAAGTATCCGATTGTGGCAGTGAATTCCGCTTTGACCAAGCACCTGTTCGACAACCGCTACGGCACGGGCCAATCCGCCATTGACGGCGTTTTGCGCGCAACGAACCTGCTTTGGGCCGGACGCACAGTGGTCGTGGCCGGGTACGGCTGGTGCGGCAAAGGCGTGTCGGCGCGCGCGAAAGGCATGAGCGCGCGGGTCATCGTATGCGAGGTGGACGCGGTGCGTGCGCTGGAAGCCGCCATGGACGGGTACGAAGTTCTGACCATGAAAGAGGCGGCCAAGCAAGGCGACGTGTTCATCACCGCCACCGGTGACCGTGACGTCATAACCCGCGAGCATTTCCGGCTCATAAAAGACGGCGCGGTACTGGCGAACGCCGGACACTTTGACGTGGAAATAGACGTGTCCGCGCTCCAAGCCATGTCCCGCGCGGCGGCTGAAGTGCGCCCGAACTTAAAGGAGTACGTTCTGCGTTCCGGAAAAAAGCTTTACCTGGTGGCCGAAGGCAGGCTGGCGAACCTGGGAGCGGCCGAAGGGCACCCAGCCACGGTCATGGACATGAGCTTTGCCAATCAGGCGCTGGCTTTGGAATTTCTGCTCGCTAGCCGGGGCAAGCTGGCGCATGCGGTGTACGACGTGCCCGAAGAAATGGACAGAACGGTCGCGTCCTTGAAGCTTAGGAGCCTGGGCCTGGGTACGGATTCCCTTACTCCAAAACAAAGGAAATATCTGGCGAGCTGGAAAACAGGTACGTAAGCGCGGGACGGTATGCGGGGAATGGAAAGCCTCGGAGCAGGTGGCGGCGGGAAGCGGGAACGGCCGGCGGACATGGCCCGCACGGTCCTGGAGAGGCTGGCGCAGGAACAGAACGAGCTTTTGGGCGAGGATCTGGTGGGAAGCGACGGGCGCCTGAAAATGGGGAGTTTCAGCGCTGAGCAAGGCGGGCATTTGTCCGCAGAACGGGTGGCCGAGTGTCAGCAACGCGTCAACGAGAAAGAACTAAGCTGGTCTCCTTTGATGAACGAGCAGAGCCGGGATTTTCACGTGCGAAAGTACGGCCTGGCGGTTGCGGGACGGGAGCGCAAAGATGTGGACGCCGAGCTCATGGGGAGGTGGCGGTCCGAGCGCGAAGTGAGCGATACCGCGCTGGCCGAGGTGGCGGCTACGGCGGCGCTGGCCAGGGCGCTGAAGAGCGAGTTCGCGGTCGTAAGGTCGGCCGTTTATGACGATTACGAGCACGGCGTTGATCAGTTGATAGTTCGCCGGAGTACGGGCGAAGTGGTGGCGGCGTTCGACGAGGTGACGGAAAGCGCCGATGCCGCGCGCAGAAAGGGCAAGCACGACAAGGTTTTGAAGCTGGCCCAAAAAGGAGGGACGCAGGTGACTTTCGGCATCGGCTATTCCGGCAAACAGGTCGTGCGGCGCTCATTCGCGGGAATTCCGGTGTTCGCGCTGACAGTGGCCAAAGGGGACGCTCGGGAAGTGCTCGCGGAAATGTCATCCCATCCGGAAGGCGAGCCCGGGGAAAGGGAGAGCGCTTTCGTGGCCGGACTTTTGAAGTCACTACAGGAGCAGCAGCAAGAGCTGGTGCAGGCACCGGTGGTGCCGCAAAAGATGCAGCAAACCCTGGCGTCGTTCGGCGAGGTAATGAAGCGCATGGCCGGCCGCGACGGCGGCAGTCGGCGCGCGGCGGCTTGATTTGCGCTAATATATGAGCATGAACGCGCGTGATGCCAAAAGAACGGTCGAGCTATTTTTCGAAGTGGGAAGCCTCAGGCGGCTTCAGCGCAGTCATTTGCAGAACCTCGGCAAGACCGAGGACAGCGTGCTTGATCACAGCTTCCGGGCGGGCCTTATCGGGTATGCGCTGGCCATCTTGTCCGGCGCGGACGCGAACAAGGTAATGAAAATGTGCTTGTGGCACGACCTGGCCGAGGCCAGGACCGGGGATCAGAACTGGATACACAAGCGGTACGTGAAGGCCCAGCCGGAAAAAGTGAGCCGCGATCAGTTTAGGGGCACGCCGCTTGAGAAAGAGGCCAGAGCGGTGTTCAAGGAGTACCAGGCCAGGAAGACCAAGGAATCCATAATCGCCAAGGACGCGGACATTCTGGAGGAGGTGTTCCAGCTCAAAGAGTATGCCGACCAGGGGAACAAAGAGGCTGAGCGCTGGATACCGCACAACGCTAAGCACCTGAAGACGCCTATAGCCAAGGCTCTGGCCAGGCAGGCTTTGAGGAGCGACGTTCACGACTGGTGGTGGAGGAAGTAGTATGAAACTGCTGGTCACAGGCGGAGCGGGGTTCATAGGTTCCAACTTCATCCGGTACGTGCTCAAAGCGTACCCGGACGTTCACGTGGTCAATTTCGACAAACTCACGTACGCCGGGAACTTAGATAACCTCGTGGACGTGGCCAAGGACAAGCGGTATGCGTTCATCCAGGGGGACATAGCGAACGAGAGCCAGGTGGACGACGCCATCCGGGGAGCAGGCATAGACGCGGTGGTGAACTTCGCGGCCGAAACGCACGTGGACAGGAGCATACACGACGGCAACCGCGTGTTCGTGACCGCGAACACGCTGGGCGTGCAGACTTTGCTGGACGCCGTGCGACAGCATGAAGTGGCCGCAATGGTGCAGGTCTCGACCGATGAGGTTTACGGCAGTTTGGAGCTTGATTCAAAGGATTCGTTCACGGAAAGCACGCCGTTCGC
>CAZMHN010000031.1:0-5742 GCA_964566145.1 uncultured Gammaproteobacteria bacterium | reverse complement strand
AACTACCTGGACACGATACAAGACCTCATGGAACAGAACGACTACGACATGCCCGCGGCCATGACCCAGCACCAGTCCACCATCGACAGCTACACCGCGACCGTGAGCCAGCACCTGACTTCACTGGGGAACGCCAAACAGGCCATCACCGACGCCCGGCAGGCCATCACCGACGCCGAGCGCACGCTGAAAGAGCGCCAGCTCTCATACCAGGACCTTACAGACGGCCCTGACACTCTGGACCTAAGGAGTCAGGAGCTCACCGTGCGCCAGCGTCAGGAAACGCTGGATGAAGCACGAGCCGCACTCGCAGATTATGCCGTGGCCGCTCCCTTTGACGGGATAATCACCGGACTGGACGGGAACCTGAAGCGCGGCGTAGCGGTGTCATCTGGCACCACCCTGGCCACGCTTATAACGACACAGCGCATGGCCGAGGTATCCTTGAACGAGCTCGACGTGGCTGATGTGAGAGTGGGCCAGCCGGTTACATTGACATTCGATGCATTGGAAGACGTCGCCTTGACCGGCAAAGTCGCCGAGGTCGACACCGTGGGCACCGTGAACCAAGGCGTGGTCTCGTATACGGTCAAGGTGGCGTTCGACGTCGATGACGAGCGCATCAAGCCGGGCATGAGCGTTTCGGCCACAATCGCCACGCAAGTGCTGACGGACGTGCTCATGGTCCAGAATGCGGCCATCAAAACCAGCAACGGATCGCCATACGTGGAAGTGCTGACTGGCGTAACGACTGACGCCGCCAGCCTTACCGGGGTGGCCTCAGCAGAGCCGCCGACGCGCATGCCCGTGGAGATAGGCCCCACCAACGACACCATGACGCAGATTGTAAGCGGGCTCAAAGCAGGCGATCTGGTCGTGGTGCGTACGACCGATTCATCCCAAGTACAGTCGTCATCCTCGGGCCAGTCGGAAACCAGGAGCATTCTTTCCCCCAGCGCCGGATCCGGCGTGCGCACTGAGGCCATATTCATAGGCGGCACGCCGCCGCGGTAGCCAAAGCTCAGGACTCGAGGCCATGATCCAGTGCGACCACATTTCCAAGGACTACGTCACCGGGGACATTACGACCACTGTTCTGAAAGACGTGTCGTTTTCCATACCGGACGGCGCGTTCGTGGCCATTATGGGACCTTCCGGTTCGGGCAAGTCCACGCTCATGCACATACTGGGCGCTTTGGATTCGCCTACCTCGGGAACTTACCAGCTTGAGGGACGCGACATATCGAAACTGACGGAGGATGAGCTGGCCGACTTCCGAAGCACCAAGATAGGGTTCGTATTCCAATCGTTCAACCTCCTGCCACGCGCCAGCGTGGTACGGAACGTCATCCTGCCGCTCCTGTATGCCGGCGTGCCGGCCGCGGAACGGGCGGACCGGGTAGCCGCCTGCCTCAAAGCCGCCGGCCTGCCCGAGGAGCGCTGGCACCATCAATCCAACCAGCTTTCCGGCGGCCAGATGCAGCGCGTGGCCATTGCCCGGGCGCTCGTGAACAATCCCAGGCTCATACTGGCGGACGAACCGACCGGCAACCTGGACAGCCAGACGGGCGAGGTCGTGCTCAACACGTTTCAGGAGCTGAACGAGCGCGACCAAAGGACCATTGTGCTCATCACCCACGAACGGTACGTGGCCGAACATGCCTCGCGCATCATAGAACTCAAAGACGGCAAGATAGTAAGCGACCAGCCCAACGTCCGCCAGCGCCGGTCGGAAGCCGCTAAGGCCTAAGGTTATGCTCGTAAACGACCTCATACACGAAACCGCCCTGGCCCTGACCAGCAACAAGGTGCGCTCAGGACTCACCATGCTCGGCATCATCATCGGCATAGCCTCGGTCATCGCCATGGTGGCCATCGGAACAGGCGCGCAGGGGACCATTACTTCCAACATTCAATCTCTGGGCTCAAACCTCATCACGGTAATGCCGGGCGCCATGCGCACTTCCAGCGGTTTCAGCAGCGGACGCGGCTCCATGCAATCGCTCACCCTGGAAGATGCCACGGCCATCGCCGACTCCCTATCTTCGGCCCAAGCCGTGTCGCCGGAAGTTTCAAGCCGCTACCAGATAACTGCCAAGGGCACCAATACGAACACGCAAGTGTACGGGGTGACCCCCGCCTACGCTGCGGTGCGGAGCGTGACCGCCGCCGACGGCGTATTCATCTCCGACCAGGACGTCAATTCCGTTTCCAAGGTGGCCGTACTCGGACCTTCGGCGCGCGACGACCTGTTCGGGGAGGATGCTGAGGCGGTCGGGCAATCCATTCGCATCAACGGCGTCAGCTTCAGAATAATCGGCATTACCGCTGACAAGGGCGGCAGCGGCTTTTCCAACCCAGACGACATGGTGTTCATACCCGTGTCGACGGCCCAGCGCTTTCTGACCGGCAACAAATACCTTTCCACCATAACCGTCCAGGGTGTCAGCGCTGAAACGCTGGATATGCTCCAGGAGGAAATCACGTCTCTGCTCCTCCAGCGTCATGGCATTTCGAATCCCGATGAGGCCGATTTCCGCACCATGAACCAGGCCGATATGGTAGCCACGGCCTCATCCGTAGCCAGTACGTTCACCATGCTTCTCGGGGCGGTGGCCGGCATTTCGCTCCTGGTCGGCGGCATCGGCATAATGAACATGATGCTCACGACCGTCACCGAGCGCACACGCGAAATAGGCCTCAGGAAGGCCATTGGCGCCAAACGGCGCGACATAAACTACCAGTTCCTGATGGAAGCTGTTCTGCTCACCTTCCTGGGCGGGCTCCTGGGCGTCGTCCTGGGATGGCTGACGGCCTGGGGCGTAACCAAGTTCGGCGGCATCGCCACTACGGTTTCTTTGCAGTCCATTCTCATGGCCTTCGGCGTGGCGGCTGGCATCGGCATCATCTTCGGCTACTACCCCGCGCGGCGCGCGGCGCGCCTGAATCCCATTGAAGCCCTGCGCTACGAATAACGCTTATCACTTACCCCATCTAAGCAACGCTTATATGCAGAAACTCGTTCTCACTGCCTCAGCCGCCGTTCTCATCGCCGGCTCCGCCGGATTCTACGGCGGCTCGCTTTACCAAAAGCGCACCGACTCCGCCCGTTCACCGTTCGGAATGGCGAACGGAACGGTGCGCCCGGGCGACGACCGTGCTCAGAGGTTCGGCGGGGAAAGCCAGGGATTCCGCCAGACGGGGACGAACTTCGTCGCCGGAGAGGTGTTGGCGAAGGACGATTCGTCCATTACGGTCAAACTCAGAGACGGCGGCTCGCGCATAGTGTTCATTTCTGAATCGACCGCCATATCCAAATCCACCCAGGGATCGAAGGATGACCTGGCGGTCGGCGGAACCGTCATGGTGACCGGAACGACGGGCACCGACGGCATTATGTCGGCCCAATCCATCAGCCTAGGTAGCGAACCGATCGGGACTGTTCCCCCGGCCAACCCTTGACAAAACCCCCCGTTTCCCCTATCATTCCATCCCGTAAGTGTTTCTCGGTCAGTTTACCGTAAGCTCTAACGTGAGTCAGGGTAAGCCAGACGAGGAAAGGTCGCCTTACATCTTACCTCTCTCACGTACAGTACACATGGCAAAGAAGCTCTACGTTGGTGGTCTTCCGTACTCCACCACGCAGGACATCCTCCAGGATCGCTTCTCCCAGGCTGGTACCGTGTCCTCAGCCACCATCATCACAGACAAGATGACTGGTCGCTCACGCGGTTTCGGTTTTGTGGAGTTCGAGAATGACGGGGACGCCGACAAGGCAATCGAGATGTTCAACGGTAAGGACTTCGACGGCAGGACTCTGACCGTGACCGAAGCCAAGCCGATGGCCCCTCGCGCGCCTCGCGGCAACTGGTAGTTGTCCTAACAAACCGCCCCGCATCCGCGGGGCGGTTTGTGCTATACTGACGCAGTTCATATGAAACTCCTTTGGCAGTACCTCCGCCGGTACAAGAAACTCCTCGCTGGCGCGCTCGGCCTGGCCGCTGTAAACCAGGTCTTTTCGCTTATCGACCCGCAGGTGTTCCGGCTCATCGTGGACCGCTACGCCACCCGAGCCGGCGAAATACCTCCGTATGACTTCATCCGCGGCGTGGCTCTGCTTTTGCTTGCCGCCGTGGGCGTGGCCTTCGTGTCGCGCGTGGCCAAGAACTTCCAAGACTACTACGTGAACGTGGTGACGCAAAGGACCGGCGCGGCCATGTACGGACGAGCAGTGGAACACTCTTTTTCGCTCCCCTACACCGTGTTCGAGGACCAGAGGTCGGGCGAGCTACTGCAAAAACTCCAAAAAGCACGCACGGACTCGCAAGCCTTCATCATCAGCGCAGTCAACACGCTGTTCTTGTCCGCGATAGGCGTGCTTTTCGTGCTCACCTACGCCTTCCTGGTCGACTGGCGCATCGGGACCGCCTACCTGGCCATCATACCCGTGCTCGGTTCCATCACCTACCTCATCAGCCGCCGCATCAAGGCCGCCCAAAGCTCGATAGTGAAACAAACGGCTGAACTGGCCGGCTCTACCACGGAAACGCTCAGGAACGTGGAGCTTGTGAAAAGCCTGGGCCTGGAACGCCAGGAGACCGAGCGCCTGAACCTGGTGAACGACCGCATCCTCTCGCTCGAGCTTACCAAGGTGCGCATGATACGGAAGCTCATGTTCCTCCAGGGCACCATGGTGAACGCGCTCCGCTCCGCGCTCCTGCTCCTCATGCTGTGGCTCATAGCGGAAGACGACATCTCTCTGGGACAATTCTTCTCTCTTCTCATCTACTCGTTCTTCATTTTCAATCCCCTGGCCGAGCTTGGCACGGTGGCCAGCCAGTACCAGGAGGCTTCCGCCAGCCTGGAACAGCTCAACAGCGTGCTCAAACTGGCGCCCGAAGCAAAGCCGCGCCATCCCGTCAAAATCGACAAGGTGGAACGCATTGCCTTCAGGGGCGTGAACTTCACCTATGGCTCGAACAGCGGCCCGCACGCGGTGCACGGGGTGACGCTTGAACTCACGCCCGGGAAAACCGCGGCATTTGTCGGGCCTTCGGGCGCAGGCAAATCCACGCTGGTCAAACTCCTGGTCGGCCTTTATCACCCGTCCCAGGGCACGATGCTGGTGAACGATACGGACCTGCGGGAAATGGACACTGAGGCGTACCGCCGGCATTTGGGGTACGTGGCGCAGGAAACCCAGCTCTTCGCCGGTACCATACGCGAAAATCTGCTGTTCGTACGGCCGGAAGCGACCGACGCAGACTGCTTGTCCGCCCTCAAGGCCGCGGCCGCCCTGCCCATCATCGAACGGGGCGACAAAGGCTTGGATACCAAGATAGGCGAGGGCGGCATAAAGATATCCGGCGGCGAGCGCCAAAGACTGGCCATTGCCCGAGCGCTCCTTCGGGAACCGGACTTCATCATATTCGACGAAGCCACTTCCTCGCTTGATTCACTGACCGAAGCCGGCATCACCCAGACCATACGCGGGATAGCCAAAACACGGTCCAATCTCATATCGGTTTCCATTGCCCATAGGCTGTCCACCGTGATGCACGCCGATACCATATACGTCTTGGAAAAGGGTTCGGTCGTCGAGCATGGCCCGCACGCGGAGCTCCTGGCCAAAGGCGGCCTATATGCCGCACTGTGGCGCCAACAACAGGCTTCGGCAGAGTAACCAGACAAAAAGAAAAGCCCGTCGTGTTGTTTTACGGCGGGCTTCGGGTTGGACTACTT
>CAZMHN010000030.1:4288-6066 GCA_964566145.1 uncultured Gammaproteobacteria bacterium | reverse complement strand
TCCAAGATAGTTACAATCCTCCTACCAAAAAAGACATTCAAAAATGGCGAAGTAGGGTTCGGCGGCTTGAGAGTGTTGTTAGTAAGTTAATGTCGTATCGTTCACAGGTTTTAGCACACGATGATGATAATAAGAGGCAGTATCCAATAACTAAGACGGAGATAGAAAAATGTTTCCGAGTTATTGGGGAATTATTGAATAAGATTTCAGTGAGGATTGATTTTTCTACCACAACCTACCAAGGGGCAATTAAGAAATCAGAGAAAGATACCCAAACAATCCTCAAGCACCTTGTTGATTATAAAAAAATAAGGATTAAGGATTTAGAGAGGTTAATAAGTATAGGTAAGTAAGTAACTTGTTACGTAACCGGTTACGTACATCAGCCCCTTGCAAGCAGTACCCCTGTGCTCCCCAAAAACTACTTTCCTATTTGCCTAAGTAGGAAAGTAGCGGGGAGGGGATAAAAATGCATCTTTGTACCTTTGAAATAAAAAAACTGGCCGCTACAGCGATGTGTCAGCGGCCAGGGTATGGTAGATGATTCGCGGCGTGGAGGCCCTAGTCAAGGAGACAGAATTCGTCTCACGTTCCGTAGGGTGGTACTCCGACGGCCAAGGGGGTTAATAGGGTTAGCGCTATGGCTGTAACGGCCCGGTGGGTTCCCCAGTGTGTGAGTGCTAGTTGGGCTCGCCCCCTCCTAACGTGTGCTGGTATTCGCGGCTATTCCCAGCAGCCCGCTACCTTGTTTACGGAATCATCTTGGAGACGAGAATGCATTTCAGCACTTAGGCCTCCTGATTTGTTTGGCCACAGCTTGCCATTAGTTGGCATAACTGTAGCTAGCGTGCAACATAGTCCTGTTCTTTGCCAAAGTCAATAAAAAATAGGCCGACGGTGTTTTGTCGGCCTATGCGTGAGGTTCGGCTCGCGGAGCGCGCCATGTTTAGCTCCGCTAGGGGAGGTAGTGGGGTTAGCGCTATGGACGCAGGTACAAGAGATGTACCCATTCACCGTGGTTGGCTACTTACCTTGGGCTTTCGCTTCTCCTCAGAATGGTCTCTTTGGTCCCGATGGGTTTCCCCGTGTACTCGTTGCCTTGTCTCGGGCTTCCTCTCCTTGTGAACTATGACTAGTTCAGCCCTTCTGCACGATGGCTCATGCTACAACCGAAGTCACACAGCGTCTACACAGATTATTCAAGTTGTTGTACTCACCTCCTTTCGAACGTTTGGTTCGTGGCTCCCCAGATTATTTCTGGGGCAGGTCAGCACAACGCAGTTCGGTCGCCCTTCGCATGACCTTGAAGTTGAAAGCGCAGATGTCCGTGCAGTTCAGTTCGTCACTCGCCTTGTACCGGTATTTGTAGTCGAACATGTAGTTCATGTGGAACACGAGCGATACTATGGCGATAATGCCGCCTGCAATCACGCCCCAGAAAAAAACCGTATCGAGCATAGGGGCTTGAGCTTTGGAGTCAAGCGCAACGGTGAGTATCGTACCTAGGAAGAAGGCGGAGGAACCAGTAAGACACAGGATGGCGAAGAGCCGTCTCTTGAACAGCAGTTTTTTAAAGCCGGTATTTTCCATGTAGTCACCCTATGTTTGTGTTATAGTTCAGTAGCTTTCAAAGCCTTTATTTGCCAGTAGTTAATCACAAAGTTACACATATGTCCAACCCTCAGCCACAGCAAATCCAAGTGAAGATTCCGGACGACGTGCTAAAGGGCGTGTACGCCAACATGGCGCAAATCGCCCACAGCAAGGAAGAGTTCGTC
>CAZMHN010000030.1:0-4188 GCA_964566145.1 uncultured Gammaproteobacteria bacterium | reverse complement strand
CCGCAGAAGCGCCAGCAGTACGACCAGTTCGGAGCCAGCTTTGACCAGGCCGGAGGCCCTGGCGGAGTGAATTGGCAGGATTTCGCGCGCCAGCAGGGATTCGGCTTCGGCAACGGCGGGTTCAACGTGAATTTCGAGGACCTCGGCGACCTGGGGGATATGTTCGGCCTGGGCGACATGTTCGGCGGCGGCCGAGGCAGGCGGACCGGCCCCAAGCGCGGCCGGGACGCGGAATTCGAGACTGTGGTGGATTTCAAGGAGGCCGTGTTCGGGGTGGATAAGACTTTGCGGTTCGAAAAACAGGTGGCGTGCGACCGGTGCAAGGGCTCGGGCGCCGAGCCCGGCGCGAAAGTGACAGCGTGCCAAACCTGCAAAGGGCAAGGCAGAGTTGAGCGGGTACAGCGTACGTTCATGGGAATGATGCGCTCGGTGCAAACGTGCCCGGCGTGCCACGGCGAAGGCAAGAAGGCGGAAAAGGCCTGCGCCAAATGTGGCGGGGACGGCAGGGTCATGGGCATTCGCGAGCTTCGAGTCAAAATACCCGCCGGCATAGCCGACGGACAGGTGATGCTTTTGGAAGGCGAAGGAGAGCCCGGGGCCAAGGGCGGTGAGGCGGGCGACTTGCGGCTGGTTATACGCGTGCGGCCGGATGAAAGGTTCAGGCGCGAAGGCTACAATCTGCGCACGGTAAAGCAGGTGAGCATGGCTTTGGCGAGCTTGGGAGGCTCGGTAAAGGTGTCCACGCTGGAAGGGGACGTGCAATTGAAAGTTCCGGCCGGCACCCAGAGCGGCGCCATAATCGAGCTGGCGGGCAAGGGCGTGCCGCATCTTCGCGGCAAGACAAGAGGCGACCTGCTGGTGGAGGTCAAAGTACGCACTCCGAAGAAGCTTTCAGGCGAGCAAAAAGAAGCCCTTTTGGGCTTGGCGGAAAAAGGCGAGAAGCTTGACGAATCAGGCGGCTGGTTCTAGCCAATTGACATTCGTTCCGTGAGTGCTAATTTGTTGCTATGCCGGAATCCATCCACAAAGAACAGCCGTTCGACCCGGGTCAATACGAATACGGGGACAGCTTCAGTTCCCAAGAGCTGAAGCGCTTCGAGAACGAACCGGGCAAGAATTTGGTGGGCGATGAAGAAGTTTTGCGGTACTTAGGCGAGAATCCTAACGCCGAAACGGTCAAAAAAATGCGGTCCGAAGGCAAGTCTTGGTCGGATATCGCGCTGGTGTTCGAAGCCGCGGCGGCAAAGTACGCGGGCAAGCTGGACCGAAAGGAATTCGACGACGATAAAGACGAGGCGGACGTATTGGAGGACATAGAAACATTGCGCGAAGTGGCGCGCGTGGCGGCGGGAGCGGACCGGGCTACTGGCACAAAAGTTTACGGCGAGCTGAACAAGGTGGCACGCGGACCTTCGGGTGAAGCCAGGCTGTTCGAGCAGTTGGATGATATTCAGCAAAGCGGCAACAAGCTGGCTCAAGCCGTTCTAAACGGCTTGAAAATGACGCGCCGGCAAGGTTATTCTTACCAGGAAGCGCGGCGAGACATGGATGAGCTTATGGAACAGTACGTGGAGAAGTACAAGAACGAGTTCGGGCTTCAGCGGGTTTTGGAGGATGAGCGCCAAGTGAAAGCGGTGCTGGACCGCTGGCTTTCGGCCGCGGATAAAAGCGGATAGCCGGCTGTAAGTTGACTAAAGTACCCGCTATTCGCTAGGGTGGGGGGTAGTTTTTCGTACCTTACCAACCCACAAACAAAATCAAACGAGGTATGCCATGCTACGCTCGCGCTGGTCATCCGTGTTGCTTACACACCGTTTTGTGGTGCCGGCCGCGTACGTGTGCGTGGCCTGTTTCACCGTCGTGGATGGGTTCTGCGATTTTGTTCGCAAAGCGCTGGCATTTCTTGCTTCGCGCCGGTTCTCTTACGTTGCCGCAGGGGCGTATGCAGTTCTGCTGATCCTGACGGAACTTGCGCGCCTTGAGTCGTTGGCTCTGCCGGCCTATGCCGGCGCCGCAATGTTCGTGATCGGTTACGCCGGTCACGTGCTTAGTTCAACGCGCTACGGCCTGGCTTTTGCGGCCATATGCTCTTTCGGGCTCGCGACGGCCATCACCTTTGCGGCAGTGCTGATCAGCTACATAGTCCATGGCCAGCCTTCCATGACGCCAGATTCTATCACGCCAGGGCACTACGCGCTGTCCGTATGTCTTGTCAGCACGCTTATAAGCATGGGCATTGAGAGCCGGCAGTGGCGCAAGTCTGCAGGACAGGCAAAAAAGGATACAGCGCTACCTCACACAGACATGAGGACGACATATGCAGAACAATCAAGAGACGCACGAGTTCCTAAGGCTGTTGCCTGACGGCGTACAGGTCGCCATCAAGCATACGGCCTTTGGTCCCGAGATGTCCGTGAAGGGCGTCTATGGCGGCGTATATGCCTTGCCGCCCAAGCCTGAGACCATAAGTGCTTTCCCGTACGAATTCAGGGAACCGCGCGTGCTGATACGCGACGAAAAAGGCGACTTGGTCGACACCGTGCCGCTCAAAAGCATCACCAAGTTCCATGTGTTGGCCGACCCAAGCGGGGAAGTGGAAATCGACCTGAATGAGGTTGTGGAGGGCGTGGTGCGGAGAGTGCTGAGCGACAGGGCCGCCAAGAGCAATGCGGCCGCGGCCAATCCTCCGTCGCAGGAACAAACCAGAGAACAGAAAGGAGAAGATGTAGAAAAGCCCGTATGAATCTGTGCGGGCTTTTGTTTTTTTATTATGGAGTGCTACAGTTGGATTGGCTGACTTTATCTGACCGACGGGTTTATGCCGGAGCTGAATTTGAACGAGTCCCTGGGCGATTCCAGGCGGGAGCTGAAGTTTACGTTGCTGGACAAGCTGGGTGAGCTTGGCGAGGCCAATGGTTTCGTGCAGTTCGTTTATTCGAAATACGGGCCGGGCCATGCGCCGCCGCCGTTGCGGGAGTTCATGTCCGCCGTACTGCACGACCATGCCACGGAGTACATGGGAGAAAGGCTGAAAGCCGCGGATAGCGACCTTGAACAGGGCAAATACAGGGAAGACGAAAAGGCGGAGATCCGCGGGGCGGTCATGGAAGAAGTCGAGCGGGAGATGGCGGCGGTCGAAGCCCTGTTCAAGGCGTACGCGCCGAACGCCGACCAGGAGCCGGGAGCGGATTAGGCCGGCCGATGCGGCCCGGTTCCGGCCAGCGCCGCCCGGACGTCGCTGAGCGTGTGTACTTGCACGAGCTTGGCCCTTAGCGCCGCGGCGCCCGGGAAGCCTTTTACGTACCAGGCCAGGTGTTTTCTAAGCTCGATAAGGCCGTATTCGCCCTTGGCGGAGAGAGCCAGTTCGGCGTGCTTCAGCATGGCCTGTTCTATGTCGTTCCAAGAACATTCCCGGTACGTTCCGGCGGCCAGGTAATCCTTGGTCTGCTCAAAGAGCCAAGGCCTGCCCCAGGCGCCGCGCGCGATGCCGACGCCGTCCGCGCCGGTGGCGTCCAGCGCTTCCTTGGCTTTTTCCGGGGAGTAAATGCCGCCGTTGGCCAGCAGAATGCCGGGCCATACTGAGCGCACCTGCCGCACCATTTCCAAATCCGGTTCGCCGTCAAACGGCTGTTCGTAGCTCCTGGCGTGCAGCATTATGGCCTTCACGGGCAGGTCTTTCACCTTATTCACCAGGTCCAAGGCCGTAACGCTGTCCAGGGCGCATTCATAGCCGCCAGTTTCGTCGCCGGAGTCCTCAACTTTGTCTTTTGTGTCCTTGCCCTTTTTTATGCTGGCGCGCAGCTTCACGGATACAGGCAGACGCGAGCCTTCGCATGCGGCCTGCACCAATTCCCTTACGAGCGACAGGTTGCGCATGAGCTTTACGCCGCCGCCGGATTTCACCACCTTGTACGCCGGACAGCCGAAGTTCAGGTCCACGCCTGCGAAACCCATGTCTTCCAAGATGCTGACCGATTTTGCGAACAGTTCCGGCTTGGAGCCGAATATCTGGCACACCACGGGCTGTTCTGCGGGCGCAAAAGCCAGCATCTCGCGCGTGCGCTTGCTGTCGTGCGTCAGCGCGTCCACACTGGCAAACTCGGTGTATATGACGTCCGCGCCGTAAGCTTTGCACATTTGCCTGAAGGGCGCGTCCGTGACCCCGGCCATGGGCGCCAGCGCCAGGAT
>CAZMHN010000029.1:0-7723 GCA_964566145.1 uncultured Gammaproteobacteria bacterium | reverse complement strand
CAAGGCGGCTGGGCTTGCACACAGACTCTAAGCCGCCACGGGCAATTTGAACGAGAACGTACTCCCCTTCCCCTTTTCGCTCGTCACCCAAATGGCGCCGCCCATGTGTTCCACGATCTGGCGTACGATGAACAGGCCCAAGCCGGTTCCTTGTATATTCCTGGTCTCATCCGACTCCACGCGGAAGAAGCGCTGGAACAGCTTGGCCTGGTCCTCCGGACTTATGCCTATGCCGTTGTCCCTCACCGAGCAAGTTACAAAACCCGCGGGCTGTGACACGACCGCGACTTGGACCTGCCCGCCCTCCGGCGTGTACTTCACGGCGTTTCCAATAAGATTCACAAGCACCTCTTGGAGCTTGTCCTTATCCGCCAGCACCAACGGAACTGTTTCGGGATTGAACGAAACTGTGTGATGCTTCTGGTCCACCAAGGGCTTGAGTTCGGCTAAGATAGCTTGGACTACGCTCACAATGTCTTGGGGCGAAGTTTGCACTTTCAGGCGTCCGGCTTGGCTCCTGGCCACCTCCAACAGGTCGTTCACAAGCGTGGCCAAGCGTTCCCCTGACTGCTGGAGCCTGAGCACGAATTCCTTGGTCTGATCAGAAAGGTCCTTGGACGAATCGGTCAGCATTTCCGCGTACCCGCGAATGGCCGTTACGGGCGTGCGCAACTCGTGGGCCGCTATGAAGACGAACTCGTCCTTCAGGCGCTCAAGCTCTTTCAGGCCTTTCGTCATTTCACCGAAGCTTCGCGCCAGATCCCCCACTTCGTCCTTCCCGGCAGTCGGAAGCGATATATCGAACCTTCCCTGACCCACCTGCTCGGAAGCGGATTTCAGCTCCCGCAGGGGCCTGGCGAAGCGCCGGGCCAGCACCACGCTCAAAAAGATGGTGAGTATCAGCAACAGCGCGGCCCCTACCATGAGTCTGGCAACGACTTGCCCCACTACAGCCATGGCTTCACCTTCCGGCCACTCGGTCACGACGGTCCAGCCGAACTTCGGTATGGCGCGTTTGACGCCGAATGAAGGCTCTCGCGTGACGCTTGATTTATAACGCTCGGCTTCACTCATGGAAGGGCTTAGGGGCGTGGCCGTGAGCCTGGAACCGACCTCCAGCCGCGAACTTATATTGCTCGAGGAAGCCATGGCATAGCCTTCCTGGTCTAACACGTAGAGGTACCCGGAAGCCCCCAGATTGGCCTGCGCCACCAGGGGCGCCACGGCCGTAAGATTGGCCTCGCCCCTCAAAACGCCTATGATAGTGCCCTGCTGATTCACCACCGGGGAAGCCAGCACTATGCGCGGCTCGCCGCCTACGAAATACACGGGTCCGAAGTAATTCTCCCCTTTGAGCGCCGCGGCTACCGCCGGATCAGTGAGCTTGAAAACCCTATGCTCGGGATTCTCGGTCACGGCGGCGCTTTCAGCTACCGCGTACTCGCCTGCCGGCGGCGCGGCCGACAGCACGAGTTCTTGGCCGCCCGGGCAGGCGACCCCGACAGATTGGAGTGCGGCGGTGAACGGACCGGACAAGGTGTCCCTCAGCACAATTACTGCGCCGACATTGAAATTCTTGGTCTCCTTTACGCATAACTTGGCTGAACCGTCAGTGTCCAGCATAAGCGGAACCGGCTCGCCCTTGCCTCGCACGACCCGGGCGCTCTCGGCGCCGTCTGCGGGCTGGACGAACGAAAGCTCCACCAAGGAGGCGTCGTTCTTCAGGTGGCCTTGCAAAATGAATGTCTGCTGTTCATAGCCGATGGCAGTGACGTTCGGATCCGCCACCACGATACGGAACGACTCTATCTTGTCGTCGATGAATTTGCGCAAACGATCCACCGTCTGATTTGTGAGCTGCCATTCGAGCTCAGCCACGTTCCTCTGCCGCGTGACCGTAATGGTCCTGACAGCGAGGAGCGTGAGAATGAGCAACGAAATGAGCGCGACCAAAGACAAGAGGAGCGCCAGCTTTCGCTCTAATCGGCTCCCAATATATCCGCGGAAACTCTGCATGCCTGTCCTGTTGGTTAGCGGCTATGTCTAGCGCTTGGCTCCCGAATATGCGATAGCGCGAACCGCGTCCCAATCAGACGAAGACGACGGCGCACGACCGAATATGCTCCTGAACGAGGCTATGGCCGCCGCCTCAGAACCTAAGTTCCGCTTGGCCGAGCGCAAGCCGTAGGCCATTATGGACAAAGCCGCATTGTCGTTCGCCTGCTTCTGGTTCGGGGACCTAAGGTACACCCGCTGGAACGTCTGCGACATGGCGGTCTCCCGCTCAGGCAGAAGCGTGCCTGGCCAGCGGCCATTGGCTATCTTGAGAATCTCCTGCCAATCGTACTCCGACTGAGGCAGACGGCCATAGGCGGATTGGAAGCTTCCGACTACGCCAGCGCGCTCGCCGGCTCCCAGGTGCACAGTGGACACCGTACCGTAGGCGACGAACGAAGTAACTGCCGTTTCCACTCCGCTGACGGTGCCCTGGGGCACCACCTTGCGTACGATGCTCGCGAGGGTGTTCTGCTCAAGCGCGGAGTCGCGTATTTTGCCGACCGCCTGCGCCAGGCTTTCCGGACTGCTCACGTACACCTTGGTGCCTTCAGCCACCAGCCGGGCGAACTGCGCGGCGCGGTCGTCCAAGGGCTGTTCGCCTGCCGGCGTTTCCGGCGCCGGCTCCAAGGCAGGAGTGGGCGTCTGGGCTTGGGCAGGAGAAGCCAGGAACGGCAGGACGATGGCAAAAAGCGTGAAGTGGGTGGTGGCGGCCCTTACCTTGCGACTCGATGTATCCACCACGCTCGACAGCACGCCCCAGTCATGGCGACCTTCGTCCCAAAATGCGAGTTTCAAATGGTTAGCCTTGTCCACGCCGACCCCTAAAAGAGTTAGGTCGCTCTCAGTGTATCCGAACTCAAGCGTAGCCGCGTTCCCAAGCTGGGTCACGGCAATCCCGGCACTGGAAGCCGTGACTTCGCGCACGCTCGCCGGGAGCGGAGCGGCGGCGCCCGTGGCTACGGAGTAGCTGCTTTCCCGAATGGTCACCGAAGCCGAGCCTCCGCTACCCAAGGTGTTGGCCGGCAAACCGACCGTCACCCCGAGCTCGGCCGCAGTAACCGTCACGCTGACGGTCGGTACCACATTAGCGCTGGACAGGATCAATTTCCTGATCACGCCAAGGGCAATATCGCGGGTAGCGGCGCCGGTCAGCTTGATTTCGCCGCCGTCGCCCGGTTCGTACCCGTCGGCAACCGCGTACAAATGCCACGTACCGGCCTTGAGCGCAATGCGGTATTCGCCGCTGTCATTCGTATTCACGACTACGATAATTTGGCCGCTCTCATCCACGGCGCGAACCGCCGCACCGGAAACACCCTGCGTACCTGACAGCACCTTGCCGGTCACCGCAACGGCCATAGGCTCGAGCGTTACCATAATCTCTACGTTGGTGTTCTTCACCTCGATACTTACCGTGCGCGCCAGGTACCCGGGCTTGGACACCAAAGTCTGATAGGTGCCAGGCGGCAACTGCAACCAGGCCACGCCCGAGCCGTCCGTGTCCGACGAAACATAGGCGGTCGTGTCTGTCTTGCCCGCCTCAACACGCGCTCCGGCCAGAGGCTCGTCAGTTTGGTTGCGGACAAGAACCTGAGCCATATATCGCACGGGCAAATACACCTCTACGGTGCCACCCGAGGACGTATTTACCATGAGCTGTCGGCCCGCGACTCCGCTACCCGTGAGCTGGACTTCGGAACTTGCGACCCCGGGGAAGCTCGGCAGCATTTCATACGTGCCCGGCGGCAGGTACACGACCATGCTCGAATTCGTGGAAAAAGCCGCAGTCACGGCCGTATTGTCACGCACAAACGTCACCATGCCCCCGGGCACAATCATGCCGTTACGCATCTTTACCGTAACCGGCTGGGGTTCCTGCTCCGACCGCGTGCCTACCGTAACTCCGCTCAGCGAAGCGTAAGCCGAGCAACCCGTGCCTGAAAGGCAGGCCTGCACGCGATAGTCGTATGCGGCTCCCTGGCTCGCGGTGGCGTCGGTATAGCTGGTTATGTTGGCCCCTTGAAGCTGGACCACCAAGGGACTCGACCAATCGGAGGTGGCGGTGAGCTTCCGTTCCACGTTGAACTTATCCTCGTTCGTGGCATTGTCGCTCCACTTCAGGTATACGCTGCTACCAGCCACCGATTCCAACCTGAGGTTCGAGGGGGCCGCCGGTACGCTCTGGGTGCTGCCTGACACGGCAACGGCCAATGTTCCGGACCAGCCTGATTCCAGACCAGCCGTACTCTTGGCCTTCGCCCGAACGTAGTAGGTGCCGGCGGAAGCGAAACTGTGCGGCACCGCGGACGAAACCGTACCGGTGGAAGACGACGAAACTGACATGGTGTTACTGTACCCGTAGTACGTGCCGTCACCCCAATCGAATATCGCCTGCAATTGATCGCCGGTCGAACCGTACAGGGCGGAGGTGTACGAACCGCTCTGGCCGACGAGAAGCGTAGCCGGCCCGGCGGGCATGCCCGGCGCCGCCGGCGCAGTGCCGCTGGCGGTACTGCTCACTGACACCGAGCCTGAGTAGGCCCACTGGCTGTTTATTGCGCCGGAACACCCGTAGCCTGAAGCACATGCTTCTATCCGGTATTGATAGGTGCCAGCCGGTACGCTTGAATCACTGCAACTTACTATGGCAGAGGAAGTCGTGCTACATACGCTCACCCATGTGTCCGACACTGACTGGCTGCTGCGGTACAGATTGTAGTGAGTGGCGTTGGAAACAACGGGCCACGCCAGATTGACCGTGGAGGCCGAGGCTGTCGCGGTCAATGAGCCGGGTGCGGCCGGTATACTGCCGCTCCCGGTTCCGCCGGACGTGTAAGCATACGTAATGGTATTCGATGCTGTTCCGGCCGTGGAACACACCGAAGAGCTGCCGCAGGAGTACACGCGATATGCATAAGTACTGCCTGAGGCCAAAGAAGACGAATCGGTATGCGTCAAAGCGGTTAGGCTGTTCGCCAGTACCGCATACGCCCCACCGTTCGCACTGCGTTCGACTTTATACATCGGGGGAACGGGAGATGGAACCGGCCAGGAAACTACTATTGAATTGCCGGATTGTACGGCCGTAACCGTGGTGGGAGGAACATACGTACCGCCGCTCCCGCTTGCAGCCATGCTAAAGGACGCGCTGGCGGCGGCCGTCGAACAGGCAGAAGTGAAACAGGCCTGCAGGGTGTAGCTACCGACCGCCAGGTTCGAGGTGTTGAAACCCAAACTCATCGAGCTCTGCCCGGAACCGCTGTAAGTATTGTAGACAGTCACACTGCTGTCGGGCTTCACCAGCTGTATCTGCACGTAGGTGGGCGAGCCCGAACCGCAGGACCAGGTGTAACTCACGTCTTCCCCTACCGTATATGATGTTTTATCGGTCGTAAGCGTGAAGCCGGTACAGGTACTGCCAGACGAGCCGATTGTCACGGCCGAGGAATACGCCCACTGGCTGTTCCAAGCCCCGGAGCACCCGTTGCCCTCCAGGCAGGCCTCCACGCGGTAAGTGTATGACGCCCCTGAGGTAACGGATGTATCGGTACAGCTTGTGTTGGCGGCCCCCGACGTACTGCACGCATAGGTGGAATAATCGGCTGATGGGTACGTGGCCCGCTGTACGTTATAATGCGTGGCGGTCGAAACCGCAGCCCAATTCAAAGTGACCGTGTAAGCAGACACGGAAGCGTTCAGATAGTCCGGAGCGGGAGGCGTGGCGGTTTGCGCCGAGGCGATAACCGGCAGTGCTAAACCTATGACGGCTGACCAGAGAAAACCGCGGAGCCTGTTGGTGCGTAGCATAGGCTGTAAACGGTTACTGCTATGGAAAAAGGCTAAAATCCAATGTCATGGCTTGGCTGACACGGCGCCCAGCGTCACCGATACCGTCATGGGCTTGCCGTTCCGCACGATGTCCAGCTCCAGTGAAGCTCCCGGCCGGTACTGCTGAATGACCGACGACAGGCTCCGGGATGCCAGCCTCTCCCCGGCTACCGCCACTACCTCGTCGCCGTCTTTCAGACCGGCGGCTTCGGCCGGGCCTTTGGGAATAACTGCCGGACGGCGGGATGAACCTATGAGCGCAACGCCGTCCGACCCGTGTTCGTCAGCGGAGAACGGAGTCAACCAGCTGTGTTGAACGTATGTAACGCCAAGCACGGGACGCTGCACCTCTTGCGAGGTGAACAGCGAGTCAATGATGTTGGCCAGCGTGTCCAGAGGCACCACGGCGCGCGTCTCGTCGCCGTAAGTGGCCAAAAGCCCTATAACCTCACCTTGCGGAGTGGCCACTGGCGCCCCCAGGAGCGCATCCGACAGCGAACGATCGATGAGATACCTATCCGGAAGACTCTCGCTTGAGGCCGCCAAATCGGCCCGCGTTGCCGCCGGCGTCCGAGCCGCCGAGTTTACCAGGTTCACCTGGTAGAGACTGCGACTGGCACTTTGGGTGTCAATAGCCGGCACGATGAGACGCTGGCCCGGCGTAAGGTTCTCCGTGGGAACGAACGCGGTGGCCGACAAATTACGAGCCGACACCTTCAGGTAGGTCAGGGGTATGACCGGATCAATCACCACTTCGGACACTTCGTGTACCACGCCATCGGCCGTAGCCACGGCATAATTCCGGCGCGCGTCCGGCACAACCGCCTGCGTCGTTACCAGCCATCCGTCGCTGGAAAGAACCAGTCCTTGCCCGAGAGAATCCTGGGCCAAGTAAGCACTCTCCAGCATGCCTTCCGCCGCCGCTCGGCGCAGGAACACGCTCACCACCGAACCAGACAGGCGATTGATCACTTCTTCGTCAAGAACCTGGGTCGCCGGCTCAGCCGCCCGGCGTACGCTCCGCTCCACCGGAGGCAGGCTGTTCAGGCTCGGCTGCAGCAAGCTGACCGTTATCACGCTCATGGCCCCGCTGGAAATTATGGAGAACACCAGCAGCGCTACCATATCCCACCGGAAGCGCTGTTTCGGGACGGGCGCGGAAAAACCGCGCGAGTTGCGTTCATGATAGAGTTCGCGTATCTCTCGCTCGAACTCTGCGGACGGAGGCGTGGGTGGATGCGGCATAAGGTCAAACTCAGGATAACCAACGGGCGCCCAAAAGCACTATGAGCCAAGCGGCTATGATTACGACCAGCTCTCGAGTGAAGAACCGCCGATTGATAAAACCTTGCGCCTCCTGCCTTAGCGCCAGGGCCACTACTGTCAAAGCAACAGCCACCGTGAATCCTATGACGTAGGAGCTGGTCGGCCACCACAGCCCCATGATGAATACCTGCAACAGAATGAGCCCGCCCGTAACCACATAGCCTGCGCCGCGCCTGAGCGACCAGCCGCTCGAGTATATGAACGCCGCCAGGAGGAGAACGATGGGGAGGAAACAGGCCAGCATGAGCACCCAGACATGCGTGCTCAAATACACCAGGAAGCTCTCGGCGGCGGCGGTAAGGCAGAAACTGCTCACAAATCCCACGGTGAGCGTGGGTGCGGCGCCGGCGCCGGCCTCGCCGGCGAAGAGCGTGGCCCGCACGCGCTGCCACTCACCCAGGTACCACCAGCTGACCGCCACCAAGGTAACGAGAAGGAGCACGCGGTACACGTCGTTCTCCAGGAACAGCCACACCAGAAAGATGGAGCCCCAAAACACAATCAAAGTACT
>CAZMHN010000028.1:2013-8110 GCA_964566145.1 uncultured Gammaproteobacteria bacterium | reverse complement strand
GAACACGAACCCGGCCGCTTCGAAATCCTTGCGGTAGTCGTTGTTGAACTCGTAGCGGTGGCGGTGCCTTTCGGATATCATGGACTCCCCCGCCTTATCTGTTACGGCAACGGAAGACAGGTCTTTGCTGGTGTAGGCCGAGTAGGCCTTGGTGCCTTCCAAAAGCCTGCACGGGTACGCGCCCAAGCGCATGCTGGCGCCCATGTGCTTTTCCTCCAGGTTGGTGCGCTGTTCCGGCATTATGTGGATGACCGGGTGCTTCACCTTGGCGTCGAACTCGGTGGAGTTCACTTCCTTGGTCTTTAGGAGCATGCGCCCGAACTCAATGGACATGATTTGCATGCCCAGGCACAGGCCGAAATAAGGCACCTTGTGCTCGCGCGCGTAGTTGGCCGCCAGTATCTTGCCTTCAATGCCCCTGACGCCGAACCCGCCCGGCACCACTATGCCGCTGGCCTCCTGCAGGCGCTTCCACTCCTTCTGGTCCTTTTGCTCCAGCTTTTCCGAATCTATGTCTATGAGGGCCATTTTCACGCCGTGGTAGGCCGCGGCCGCTTTCAAAGCCTCGTGCACGCTGATGTAGGCGTCGCCGTGCGCGGTGTATTTCCCGACCAAGGCCACGGTTATCTTTTTCCTGCCGTTCTTCAAAGCCTTCACCAGCGCTTTCCAAGCCGTAAGGTTCGGCTTCTTCGCCTTCATCTGGAAGTGGTCGTAAATGAGCTTGGTGATGCCCTGCTGTTCCAGGCTCAAAGGCACTTCGTAAATGGATTTCACGGTGGGGCAGGCGATGGCGGCCGTGGGCGGCACGTCCGCGAACAGCGCTATCTTCTCCAAAAGCTCCTTGGGTATCTTCTTGTCCGCCCGGCAGAAAATGACGTCCGGCTGTATTCCCACGCGGTGCAGTTCCCTGACGGCCATTTGCGTGGGCTTGGTCTTGAGCTCGCCCGAGGTTTCCAGGTAGGGCAAAAGCGTGACCACGGTGAACATGACGTTCTCCGGGCCTATTTCCCGGTGGAACTGCCTGGCAGATTCCAGATAAGGCTCGCCTTCTATGTCCCCTACCGTGCCGCCTATTTCTATGAGGAGGAAGTCGGGCTTGGTCCTGGCCACGGCGTCGCGTATGCGCTGTTTGATGACCGTCGTGATGTGGGGAATGACCTGTATGGTGCGCCCGAGGTACGCGCCCTGCCTTTCCTCGGCCAGCACCTGCTGGTACACCTGGCCGGTGGTTACGTTGGAAAGCCTGGACAAAGGCTCGTCTATGAACCTTTCGTAATGCCCCAGATCCAAGTCGGCTTCGTACCCGTCGTCGGTCACGAACACCTCGCCGTGCTGGTACGGCGACATGGTGCCCGGGTCTATGTTGAGGTACGGGTCCATTTTCATGACCGTCACGGTGTACCCGGCGGCTTTGAGAAGCGCGCCGATGGCGGCCATGGCCGTGCCCTTGCCAAGGCCGGAGCAGACTCCGCCGGCTACGAATATGTACTTGGTTTTGGTCTGCGGCATATGGCGATTTCGGTTACATGGCTTCTAGCCTGACTGTTATCTGCACTTTTTCGTTCCCTCCCAAATTCACGGTCACGGGATGGTTCCCGAGCTTTTTCAAATGCTCCTTGAGCTCCACCTGCTCCGGCAGAACGGGCACGCCGTGCTCGCGCTGAATGGCCACGGCCACCTGCTCCGGCGTCACGCCCGCGTAAAAAGTGCCGCCCGAGGAAACCGAGCCGCGGATGACGATGAGCTTGCCCTGGAGCTGTCCTACGAACGAGCGCAGCTGCTCCGTCTGCTTCTCCGATTGCTGTGCCCGCGCCTGGCGCCGCTTTTCGGCCGCGGCCACGGCTTCCGGGGTGGCGCGGATGGCGAACCCGTGCGTGAACAGATAGTTGATGGCGTAGCCGTCGGACACCTCCTTCACCTCGTCTATTTTCCCGCTCCCGGGCACGTTCTTGGTGAAGATGACGTCCATAGGCTATTTCCCCAAAAGCTCCAAAGCCCGATCCAGCTGGGGGTCCCTGCCCGCGTCCACGTCCTCCGGCGTGCGCTCCACCGTGACATCCGGCTCAATGCCTTCCTGGTCTATCTGCCTGCCTTTCGGCGTCAGCCACTTGGCGATGGTGAGCTTCACGGCGCTGCCGTCCTTGAATTCCTCCAGGTCCTGCACCGAGCCCTTGCCAAAGGTCAGCTCGCCGACGACCGTGGCCAGGCCGTAGTCCTGCAGGGCGCCGGTCACGATTTCGGAAGCCGAGGCCGAGCCGCCGTTCACCAGCACCACCGTGGGCAGTTCCTTGAGTTCGCCTTCCTTCGTGCCGCGGTACTGCTCCAGCTGGTCGTTGGTCAGCTGTTCCTGCACCACCACCTGGTCGCCGACCCAGTGGCTCCCCAGTTCGATGGCCTGGTCCAAAAACCCGCCCGGGTTGCCCCGAAGGTCCAGCACCATGGCCTGGGCGCCCTGGCGCGTGAGGTCGCGCCACACCTCGCTGAACTTCGCCTCCGTGTCCTCGGAGAAATGAACCAGCTTCACGTAGCCGACCTTCTTTCCGCCCGGCCCGTCCAGGAGCTTGCCCTGCGCCACCCGTATCATTATCTTGTCGCGCTTTATGGACACTTCCTTGGGCTCGTTCCCGCCCACAGGCAGAATGAACAGCTTCACTTCCGTGCCCCGCTCGCCGCGTATCAGGCTGACGGCGTAATCCACCGACATGCCCGCGGTGTCAGTGCCGTCTATGGCCAGGATGCGGTCGCCGGTCTGAAGCCCGGCGCGCTCCGCCGGGGTGTCGGGCAGGGGCGCCACCACCACCAAGGCCTTGCTGCGTATGCCTATCTCGGCCCCGATGCCTTCGAACGTGCCCTCCAGCTCGTTCGCGAACTGCGTGGCCACGTCGGGATTCATGAACATGGAGTAAGGATCGCCCAGGCCGGCCACCATGCCTTCCAGCGCGCCGTAGAACAGACTGGTGTCCTGGAGCGGCCGTTCGAGCGAATGCTCGTGCAGGTAATCCCAAACTTCCCAGAACAGCGAAAAATCAACGTCGCGGGTCAGGAACGAAGGCGGCGTGCCGTGCGTGCCCGTTACCAGGCTCGAGCCCGAGGGCTGCAGACTCTGCGGCAGGCGGGGCGCCGTGAAGATGCCCAGGCCGAAAGCCAGCACGATGAGGCCGACGGCCAGGATCGGGTGCACGCCCTTGCCCCGGGACGGCCGCGGGGCTTCCGGCTTGGCACTGGCTTCGAAAGCGGACAGGAATTGTTCCATGCAAAAAACGCGTTAATCTCCCTCCGGCCCAAAGTGTACCATGTGCGCTTCTAACCGGGCAAAACCTTAGGCTAAGGCACGCGCGTTACCCTGGCTCCCACGGTCCTGAGGCGCTGATCCAAGCGCTCGTATCCCCTGTCCACCACTTCGATGTCGCTTATCAAAGTCTCCCCAGCGGCTATGAGCCCGGCGATGATGAGAGTGGCGCCGGCGCGAAGGTCGAACGAGCGTATCTCCCGGCCGTACAGGGGCGTGGGTCCGGTGATGACGACGCGGTGCGGGTCGGCCACCAGCGCGTTGGCGCCCATTTTCACCAATTCCGCCGCGTAGTTAAGCCTGCCTTCGTACAATGGATCGTGTATCAGCGAAGTGCCCATGGCCTGGGTGGCCAGCACGGCGAACGGGGCCTGCAGATCGGTGGGGAACCCGGGGTACGGCAAAGCCTGGAGCCGGAACGACTTGAGCTGGCGGCTGGCTGAGACCGTGAGCATGTCGCCTTTCATCTCGAACCGCACGCCTATCTCCTTCAGCTTCAAAAGTACGAGCTCCAGGTGCGAGGGAACGACCGGACCGATGGCAAGCTCGCCGCGGCTCACGGCGCCCAGGACCGCCCAGGTGCCGATTTCGACAGTGTCGGGTATGAGCTCGTGCTCCGCGCCGTGGAGCTCACGGACCCCTTCGATGGCAAGCTCGTGAGTGCCGATGCCTGAAATCTTCGCGCCCATGCGCACTAGGCACCGGCACAGGTCCTGCACGTGGGGTTCGGCCGCCGCCGTATGGAGCGTGGTCGTGCCCGAAGCCAGGGTGGCGGCCATGATTATGTTCTCCGTGGCCGTGACCGAGAACTCCGGCAGTACCACGTGTGCGCCCGTGAGCTTCTTGGCCGTAAGCTGGTACCCGGTTTCCAGCGCGGCGACTTCCGCACCTAGCTGGCGCAGCCCTTCAAGGTGAGCGCCTAAGGGCCTGTTCCCGATGATGCAACCGCCCGGTTCGGGCAGGGTGACTTCGCCTAAGCGCGCCAGCATGGGACCGAACAAAAGCACAGACGAGCGTATGCTCTTCACCAGCTTGGCATCGAGCTTGGAGGCCGTGACGTCCGAGGCCTTCAGGCGCACCACGTCTTTCTCGCGCTCCACCGCCACGCCCAGGCTCATGACGAGCTGAAGCATGCGGCTCACGTCCGTAATCTCGGGTACGTTCTTCAGCACAAGTTCGCCGCGCGTCAGGAGCGCGGCGGCGATCAGCGGAGTGGCGGCGTTCTTGGCGCCGGGCACCCTGATACTGCCATGGAGCGGATTTCCACCTTCAATCAAAAGTGAGCTCATGGTACACTGTCTTCCGTTAGCTTGTCTTTCAGTGTAGCTCTCTTGACGCCCATCCACAAGCCATGAGCCTAGGCTCCCGCCGCGCTATTTACCTGGTGTTCTTCGTGCTGTTCTTCGTGACCGGCACTGTTCTGTTGCTCTACCTCCAGGGCTACCGCTACAACCCGCAAAAGGGCAAGGTCGAGCGCACCGGCGCCATACGGGTGGAGGTGACGCCCGAACAGGCCCAGCTCGCCTTGAACGGCGAGGCGCTGGACCGGCACCTTCCGGCCACGCTTCTCTCGCTCCACCCCGGCGACTACGAAGTGGAGCTTTCCCTGGCCGGGTACCAGTCCTGGCGCAAGCGCCTATCGGTGAACGCTTCCGAGGTCACTTTCACGGGCAAGGTGCGGCTGTGGCCCGAAACCTCCCCGGGCACCAAAATAATCGAATCACCCATCGCCCTAAGCTCGCGCTCGCCGAACGGCGCCAATGTTCTGTTCTACGTGGCCCGCGGCCTGGCTTCGGGCTTGTGGCTCATGAACCTGACCACGGGCGAACAGACCCTGGTGAGCCGCAGTGCCGCCGGCGAAACCGTAGGCGTGAGCTGGGCCCCGACGAGCCGCGAGTTCCTGGCTACGGAGCGCCTGGGGAACTCTTTGCAGTTCCGCACCTATTCTTTGGAAGACCACGTCTGGGAGGACGTCAAACTGCCTGACGAGCTCAGGCCGGCGTTCGCGCGCTGGGGCGACAAACGAGACGAGCTGTACATAGCCACCTCGAGCGAGCTGTACCAGTACGACCGCGACAGCCAGAACGCCAAGCTCATGTGGCGGGAAAAGCTCATGGACTTCCAGGTCATAGACGGCGCCGTCATCGGCATTGCGCAGAGCGAAGGCGACGGCATGCAGGTGAAGGCTTTGAACCTGTCGAACCTGCAGCCCATCGCCCTTGACCACGGCCTCACGCTCTCCAGCAACCTGGCGCTGCTCCAGCCGCAGGGCGACTGGCTGCCATTGTTCGACGCGGACAGGCACGCGCTCTACCTCCTGCGCTCGCCCCGGCGCCTCGCGAGCGAATCCATACGGAAACTGCCGGACGTGACCATGCTGGAATGGGCCGAGGACGGCGAAGAGCTCCTGATCGCGAACAACTTCGAGATCTGGCGCTATAACCTGGAAGAAGACGAGCTCACCCTGCTCCTCAGGCTGAGCACGCCTTTGACGCAAGCCAGGCTCCTCCAGGAGGAGCCTTATGTGGTGTTCGCGGCCGGAAACCAGGTGTGGGCCATGGAGCTGGACGAACGGCCGGAACAGCAGCGCTGGCTCCTGGCAGGCTACGATGAGCCGGTGCAGACCTTGTACCTGTCGCCTGACGGCGGGGCGCTTTACGCCCAGACCGCTTCGGCCGTGTTCCGGCTGGAGTTCACGCCTGCCGGCGGCTCCCCTGCGCGCGACGATGAGCCAGGAGATTCGCCCTTAGGAGCGATTCGAAAGTACCTGCATCTGTCCATTCTCCGATAAGCCTGGTGAAGCGCATG
>CAZMHN010000028.1:0-1913 GCA_964566145.1 uncultured Gammaproteobacteria bacterium | reverse complement strand
CGATTCGAAAGTACCTGCATCTGTCCATTCTCCGATAAGCCTGGTGAAGCGCATGGCTTCGGCGGAGACGTAGGCGTTGTTCACGTCGGTTATCTCAAGCTCTCCGCGCGCCGAAGGCTTGAGCTTTTTTATGATGTCGAACACGCGCGCGTCGTACAGGTAGCACCCGGTCACGGCCCACCGGCTTGAGGGCGACGGCGGCTTTTCGATTATCCGGACGATGCGGTCGCCTTCCACTTCCGCCACGCCGAATCGTTCCGGGTCATTGACCTCTTTCAGGAACACGTGGGCGCCCGCAGGATTTTGGCTGAACTCCTGAATGCCCCGGGACAGATCGTCTTCGTATATGTTGTCGCCCAGGATGGCGGCCAGGGGTCCCTTGTCCGCGAAATCCTCGGCCAGCGCCAAGGCCTGGGCAATGCCGCCCGGCTCTTCCTGAACCTCGTACGACAGCCTGGCGCCGAACTCCTTGCCCGCCCCAAGCAGGCTCAAAAAGTGCCCGGCGTGCTCCGGCCCGGAAACTATCATGATCTCGCGTATCCCCGCGCCCGTGAGCGTCTCCAGGGGATAGTAGACCATGGGCTTGTTGTAGATGGGCAGAAGGTGCTTGTTCGTGACCTTGGTCAAAGGCCTGAGCCTGGTGCCGAGCCCGCCTGCCAGAATTACTCCTTTCATACCGCTCCCGTGTTTAGATATTCAGTGACTGCTTCCTGCCAGGGGCGCAATTTCGGCGCCTTCGTGTTCAGGAGCACGCCGTACTTGGGGCGCCTGGCCGCGGTCGGATAGGCTGAGGAGGGAATAGGCGTAAGCGGAGTGGTTATGCCTTTCAAACGGAAAACTTCGGCGGCCACATCATACCACGAAGCCGCACCTTCGTTCACAAGGTGGTACGCGCCGGGTGCGGCGTGACTTGTCATGAGGCGGCAAATGGCCCGGGCTAGGTCTTGCGTGGAAGTGGGCTTGCCGAACTGGTCGCTGACCACTTTTACTTCGCTTTGCTCGGAGGCCAGCTTCAGAATTGTGTCTATGAAATTTGCGCCCCGCGGCTTGCCGCGCTGGGGAGCCTGACCGAAAAGCCAGGAAGAGCGCACCAAAAAGCCTTGACCGTACTCCAGTACGTGCTTTTCCCCGGCCGCCTTGGAAGCGCCGTAAACGTTCACCGGACTGGGCTCGTCCGCTTCTTTGTAACCGGCTTCGTTAGCGCCATCGAAAACCATTTCCGTGGACACGTGTATGAACCTGGCGCTCACGGAAGCGGCCGCTTCCGCCAAAAAATGCACGGCTTGCTCGTTCAGGGCAAAGGCCGCTTCGCGGTTCGATTCGGCGCCGTCCACGTCCGTGAAGCCGGTGGCGTTCACCACCACCTCGGGGTCTATGGAATTGAACACTTCCTTTATGTCCGGCCCGTGGGTAACGTCAAAATCCTCGCGGTCCACGCCCATCACTTCGCTGTCCAGGGCCTCGAACTCGCGTTCCAGGTCGGTCCCCAGCATGCCGCGGCTTCCGAACAACAGAACACGCATAGCTACTTCTTCTCGAACCTGTCCTTATCCCGGCCGTAGCACTTGTCCATGACACGCTTGAACGCGGCGTCCAAATCCAAATCGTGCGAATTAGCCAACGCCGCCAGGGTGAATATAATGTCGCCGATCTCATCCTCGAGTTCTTTCACTTCCTCGCTCTTTTTCTTGGGCTTGGAGCCGTAGCGGTGGTTCAGTTCCCTGGCCAGCTCGCCCACTTCTTCCGTCAGCCTGGCCAATTGCTCGAACACGGGCCAGTACGGCACCTTGTACTGCTGTACCCAGTCGTCCACCTGCTTTTGCACGTCTTTCATCGACATACGCCTATCTGGCTAACCCCTTAAACTCTTGGTAATCGGTAATGTAATCCTCCCGCTCGGGATTGTACACCGT
>CAZMHN010000027.1:3757-8348 GCA_964566145.1 uncultured Gammaproteobacteria bacterium | reverse complement strand
GCCAACTCGCGCCGGTCGTCAGTTCGCGTTCACCATGTTCGCCACGATCGTGGCGACGAAGTTTGGATATCTCTCTTTCACCGGGGTATCTCCTTATGAGATGGTGGTCTCGATGTGCGCCGATTTTGGCGCTTGGGACATTGTACCTGACCCACGCTCTATTTGTAAACCCCCTCACGCCTACCTGGCTCTTTGAGCTATACTGAAAGCTATGAAGATACTTCTCAAACTCATCATTGGTTTCCTGGCTTTGATAGGGGCGCTCACCATTGCTTTGGTGGCGTACGTATTCGTTGCCAACCCGTTCGGCATACGGGACCTTGTTATCCCGCCTCCTGCGACCCAGCCGGCTACGGCGGACAGTACGACGCCTTCCCATCCCCTCCTTAGCCCCACCCAGGTCAATACTCTGAAGAGCCTGGGGGTGGACGTAACCAGCCTACCCACGACCATCTCCCCGGAAATGGAAGCTTGTTTCACCAATACGCTGGGCGAGGAACGCGTAAGCCAGATAAAGGCCGGCGCCTCACCCACGCCCATGGACCTCTTGAAGGCTAAATCCTGCCTGAACTGAACAGTATGTCCGGTGTCAGGAAACCATTGAAAGCCTGGGTCGTGGCAGTGGACATGGGCTACGGCCATGAGCGGGCAGCCTACGCGCTCAAGGACCTGGCGTACCAGAACATACTCATAGCCAACAAATACCCGGGCATCCCCAAGGCCGAACGCCAAGGCTGGGAAGACCTCAGGCGTGTGTACGAAACCGTGTCCCGCATCAAGCGCTTGCCGGTAGTGGGCGGCGCCATTTTCGAGATGATGGACCACTTCCAGGAGATAGACCCGTTCTACCCCAGGCGCGACCTGTCGCGCGCTAACTTGCAGCTGAAGCAGACTTATCTTCTCATCAAGAGGGGCTTGGGCAGGCATCTCATAGACCACATGGCCAAAAAGCCGTTGCCCCTAATAGCCACCTTTTTCCAGGCGGCGTTCGCGGCCGAGGAGTACGACTACCCGGGCGACATCTACTGCGTGGTGTGCGACGCCGACTGCAGCCGCACCTGGGCTCCCCTCTCGCCCAAACTCAGCCGCATAAAGTACTTCGCCTCGAACGGCCGCGTGGTGGAGCGCCTGAAGCAGTACGGCGTCAGGCCCGAAAACATCTTCCTGACCGGATTCCCTCTGCCCAAAGAGCTCATCGGAGGTCCCAAGGCGCCCATCCTGAAACGTTCGCTCTCGCGCCGGCTACAAAATCTGGACCCTACCCATGTCTTTGTGAAAAAATACAGCCGCACGCTCGCCATGCACCTAGGGCGCGACTGGCCCAGACTGAACCACAAGCACCCTCTGACCCTCACCTTTTCCGTGGGCGGCGCCGGCGCACAACAGCACATCGGGCTCCAGATTGCCGAAAGCCTGGCCAACAAAATAAGCCAGGGCAAGATACGCCTGAACCTGGTGGCCGGCACGCACCACACGGCCGCCCAGGACTACCGCGAAGGCATACGTTCTTTGAAGCTCTCCAAGCACCTGGGCAAGTGGGTGAACGTGTACTCGTGCGATACGCGCGACCAGTATTTCAAAACTTTCAGCGACATTCTCCTGACCACGGACATGCTCTGGACCAAGCCGTCGGAGCTGTCGTTCTACACCGGGCTGGGGATTCCCATTGTCGTGGCGCCTCCCATAGGCAGTCAGGAAGAGTTCAACCACGTGTGGCTTAGGAGCGTAGGCAGCGGCGCCGGGCAGAACGACCCCAGGTACTGCGACGAATGGCTATTCGACTGGGTGGATTCGGGCGGCTTGGCGCGCATGGCCTGGAACGGATTCATCGAGGCCCCCACGCACGGCGCGTACCGCATCGAGAGCATCATCACCGGCAAGAAAGTTGAGGTCGAACAATTGCCGCTCATCGTGTAAGAACCGGCGGGCTTGGTTGTAGTAACCTTATGGAGGCTGTTTTGCTATACTGTGAAAGCCATTTACTTACTTGAAACCCATATACATGCGTAAACTCAAATCCTTCCTGGTGATTACGGCGCTGGCCGCCTGCCTGTCGATTACGGCATCGACGGCGCCAATGGTATATCGCGGGGTTACGGCCGCCTCTACGAGCGGCATTACGGTGACGGAAGAGGAAGCGGCCATCAGCACGTATGAATCGCTCCTGCCTTCGGTTGTGAGCATCGGCATCACTGAGCGCGTGACCAACGACCTGGGCGCCGTCACCTACCAGGAAACGGGCGGCGGCACCGGATTCTTCGTTTCCACGGACGGCTACATCATCACGAACAAGCACGTGGTCGAGGCCAAGGAGGCCAGGTACGCCATAGTGACCTACGACGGAAAAGAGTACGCCGGCTCGGTGCTGGCCCGCGATCCATTGTTCGACCTGGCCATAATGAAAGTGGAAGGCTCGGGATTCCGGCCGGTAAAACTCGGGGACTCGGATAAGATACGCGTAGGCCAAACCGTTCTGGCCATCGGCAACGCGCTGAACGAGTTTCAGAACACGGTGACGCGCGGCATTGTTTCGGGACTGAACCGCACCCTGACCGCCTCCAGCTCACGCGGGCTGAATGAAACCATCGAAGGCGCCATCCAGACCGACGCCTCCATAAACCCCGGCAACAGCGGCGGTCCCTTGGTGAATTTGAAAAGCGAGGTCATTGGCATCAATACGGCCATCTACCGCTCGGGGGAGGCCCTTGGCTTCGCCATCCCTGTGAACATAGCCAAGACCGCGTTCTCTAACTTCAAGAAAAACGGCGAGATCTTGAGAACGTTCCTCGGCGTACGCTACGTTATGCTGAACCGATATGTGGCGCGGGCCAACAACCTGCCGCAGGACTGGGGCGCTTACGTAATGAAGGAAACAGCGGAAGGCGACCCTACGGTTGTGCCAGGCGGACCGGCTGAAGCGGCAGGCGTGAAGCCGGGCGACATCATCCTTGAGGTGCAGGGCGAAAAACTTTCCTACCCCAAAACTCTGGCCGGAACCATTGCCAAGTACGAGCCCGGGAACAAAGTCACTCTAAAGGTACTGCGGGAGGGGCGGGAACAGACGCTAACCGCCACCTTGGGCAAGCGTACGGCCGAAGAGTAGTTTCCATGAAAATCAAAACACCCCGCCTTACAGCGGGGTGTTTTTCATATCTTATCGACTGATGTAGTTCTGGTAGTCCTTCGACTTTTGCCAGGACGAGAACGGGATGGTGGGGTGCACGGTCTTGCCCCCGAACTTCACGGCCTTCACGATTGCTTCCTTGGGATATCCGCCGTAGGTATAGGCGTTCACGAGCGTGTACCAGTTCCTGAGCGCCGCAGGCGGCACGCGGTTCTTGTACACCCGGTTCAGATAAGCCTTGAGTTCCACGGCTTTGGCGCGCTCCTCGTTCAGGTTGCGGCACTGTCCGTAAGTCCAGTCAGCCCGATAGCATGAGGTGGAGGCTCCGGCCACGCGCGGCGTGGCGCTGGTCGAAGCCAGTTGCGGCAGAAGCGGTGAACGGGGCGCCAGGGAAGTAGCCAGGCTTACCGTACCGCTGGTGGCGCGCTTGCCGGTAACGCTGGAAGCGGAAATGCTAAGGTCGTAACGGGAATTCGGGTTTAGGTTCGTCAGGGTAACGGCGTGTTCGGTCTCGTACGTGGTTTCCGCGGCCTTGCCGCCGCGCACGCCGCGGTCCAGAGCCTTGATCGTGACCGTACCCTTGGAAGGCTCGTCCGTGTGCCAGCGCACCGTGAGCCAAGTGTCTCCGACCAGCGAATCCGGCCAGGACACCGGCGACAAGCGCTCAATCTGGAAATCCGTAGAACTCTGGTCTTGTCCCGGGGTCACGAAAGTCTGCACGTTGGCCATGCCTTGGCCGCCGTCCTCATGCTTGGCCACGATGCGGTAATAATACCGCGTATTGGGCTTGAGCCTGGAAACCACCACCTCGTGCTGAGTCAGACGCTTGGAACCGCTGACGCGGTTTGGGCGGCTGAAGTTCTCTATGGTCGAGTACTCGACCGTACCCTGCGCTTCCACGTCCGTGAGCCAGGTGAAAATGGCGTAGGTCGGCCCCAGGTGCTTCAGGCGCATGTCGGTGATGGACGGGGTCGTACCCGTGCCGTCCTTGGATGCAACCGCTTTCTTGGATTGGAAAGTCTGGTCGAACGAAACGGTCTCTTGGCCGGACTGGTTGCGGGCCGTAATGCGGAAGTGGTACGTAGTGTTGCTCGCCAGGCGCGTCAGGGGTATCTCGTGCTGTGTAGCGTAGGTGGAAGAACCCAGGAACATGCCGTAGGCCGTGGTAGTGCCGTAATCTATCCACGCCATAGCCATCTCGTTGGTCTGGAACGAAATTTCGACGTGTGCCTGTTCCCCCAGAGTGGAAGCCACGTTCTCCACCGTGACAGCGCTAATGACGGGTCCGGCCGCTTTAGCCGCGGGAACCCAGGCCGCTGACACGGCCAGAATCGAAATTATTACGATTGTCCTGCTGAATAGGCTCATAGGGTTCAAATGTTACGAACTGGAAAACATAGCATACTTCCCGGAAAAAGTCAAGGGCTACGGGGCGAACCCGGCCACCGCCTCACAACTATAACGTTC
>CAZMHN010000027.1:0-3657 GCA_964566145.1 uncultured Gammaproteobacteria bacterium | reverse complement strand
CTCGGAATAGAAACCTCGTGCGACGAAACATCGCTGGCGGTACTGGAGCTCTCCGGCGCCAGGCTTAGACTGCTGGCGCATACCATAGCCTCCCAGGTAAAGCTCCACGCCAAGTGGGGCGGAGTCGTGCCAGAGCTGGCCGCCAGGCGGCACGCCGAGACCATCATCCCCCTGCTTCACGAAACACTTGCTCGGGCCAAGATAAAACCGGATGAATTGGACGCGCTTGCGGTCACGGCCGGCCCCGGACTCATCACCTCGCTCCATGTGGGAGTGGAAACGGCCAAAGCACTGGCGCTGGCCTGGAACAAGCCGCTCGTACCCGTGAACCACATTGCCGCGCACCTTACAAGCCCGTTCTTGTCGGCAGAGGCGTGGAAATTGGCGGCCAAACGTTCCGCCTGGCCTGCGGTCGCGCTGATCGTATCCGGCGGACACACTGAACTGTATAAGCTTGCCTCCATCGCATCCTGGAAGCTTCTCGGGCGTACGCTCGACGACGCATCCGGGGAAGCTTTTGACAAGGTCGGGAAACTTTTGAAACTGCCTTACCCAGGCGGCCCCAGGGTTTCCCGGATGGCGGCGCAAGGCAGCCCGGAGGCCTACGCCTTTCCGCGGCCCATGCTGAAAACGAACGACCTGAACTTCAGTTTTGCCGGCCTCAAGACTTCTGTTCGCTATGCCATTGAGGGCAAAAAGCTAAACCGGCGACAGCGCGCCGATGTGTGCGCTTCGTTCCAAGCCGCGGCCGTGGACGTACTCGTTGCCAAGACCATGCGCGCCGCAGAGAGAGCCAAAGCGCGTACGCTCCTGCTCTCGGGCGGCGTAGCCGCCAACCAACACTTACGCCAAAGGCTGGGCGCGGCCTGCCGAGAACAGGGATTGCGGTTCCTGCCGGTGGACCTTCGGTACAGCGGCGACAACGCGGCCATGGTAGCGTTCGCCGGCGCACTGGAGGCCAAACGAAACGGCGTGGCCAAGTACCGCCATACCTGGAAAACACTCGTGGCCAAGGCCAACTGGGAGCTGTGGTGAGTTACAAAAAGCCGCAGGATTGACTTTCCTGGCGGGGATGATTTACTTATCCTCGACCTATTTTGCCGCAGGTAAAAACAAAAACCATCGCTCCCAAAACGCAGGGAGCGTAAACAAGAGGAAGGGCCCTTATGCAATTTGCACGCTTTTTATCCATGCACCGTATGCTCAATCCAAAATTCACGCGCCGTTTCCTGCCTATCGCCGTCATAGCTGGTACGCTTATGGCGCAGTTAGCCTTCGCCAGCGGCGGCAGTGAGGGCGGAGCCGCCGTCCACACAGTCGGCGCCACGTTCCTGGCCATAGCCGTCATACTACTGGCCGCCAAAGTATCGAGCCTGGTGGAACGCTGGGGCCAGCCTTCGGTACTGGGCGAACTGGTCATCGGCGTCATCCTTGGCAACCTGGCGCTCGCGGGCCTGCACCTGTTCGAGCCCATCAAGCAGGATTCCATAATCACCTTCTTGGCCGAACTCGGGGTGGTGGTGCTTCTGTTCCAAATCGGCCTGGAAAGCAACATCGCCAAAATGAAGGCGGTGGGCTTGCGCGCCTTTATCGTGGCCACGGTCGGGGTGGTGGCGCCGTTCGTGCTCGGCACCTACCTCATAGGGCCATGGCTTTTACCCGGCCTATCCTCTAGCGCCTATCTGTTCCTGGGCGCCACTCTCACGGCCACGTCGGTCGGCATCACGGCACGCGTGTTCAAGGACCTGGGCAAGCTCCACACTCCTGAGGCGCAAATCGTCTTAGGTGCCGCAGTCATCGACGACGTCATGGGGCTCATCATACTGGCGGTGGTATCGGCCATTGTGTCCTTGGGGGCCGTTTCCTTGGGTGCCGTCACTTGGATAACGGCCAAGGCCATACTCTTCCTGGCCGGTTCCATAGTCATAGGCCAGCTACTGGCTCCCAGGCTCGGACAGCTCCTGTCCAAAATCCACACCGGCACGGGCATGAAGTTCACACTGGCGGTTTCCTTCGGCCTCGTCTTCGCCTACCTAGCGCAGGAAATAGGTCTGGCACCGATCGTGGGCGCATTCGCGGCCGGACTGGTGCTGGACCCGGTACACTTCAAATACTTCCAAGACCCGACGATTGTGGAGGATGTAAAACAGAGCTTGGAGACTGCTGACGCAACAACGCGCGAGCGTGTGGGGCAAGTGCTGGAGCGCCATTCGCACCGTCACATCGAGGACATCCTCGAACCCTTAGGCTTCTTCCTGGTGCCCATCTTCTTCGTAAAAACCGGCATGGACGTGAGGCTAGAAACCATGTTCAATCTCCCCATCCTCATGACCGCACTCGGCATCACGGTAGTGGCCTTCGTCGGCAAGATAGTATCCGGACTCGTGGCCGGCAAGGTAGATAAGCAAATCGTAGGTTGGGGCATGGTCCCGCGCGGAGAAGTCGGGCTCATCTTCGCCACCATCGGCAAGGGTCTAGGTGTGGTCTCCGACCAGGTGTTCTCTATGATAGTCATCATGATAATCCTGACCACGCTCCTGACGCCGCCCATACTCACCTTCCTACTGAAGCGCAAACCAAAGCCGCTCCCTGCCGCGGCCTAAACAACGCGATTCCAAACCCCTCCGGAATCTTCGGAGGGGTTTTGCTATACTACAATCGTCATGAACAAACAGACGCCAACCGGCCTGCGCATTGTTACACGCTCGGCCGCAGAAACCGAACGCGTGGGCAAGGAATTAGCCAAACAGCTGGTTGGCGGCGAAGTGCTTTTGCTTCGCGGCACCTTGGGTGCCGGCAAAACCACGTTCCTGAAAGGGCTGGCTAAGGGCTTGGGCGTGCGTACGGCAATCACGAGCCCGACATTCGTGCTCATGAAAGTGTATGAAACAGGACGCAAATCAGTGCGCCGGTTCGTACACGTAGACTGCTACCGCATACCGGGTGCCGAACTCACGGCCATCGGCCTTACTGACTACCTTGAACAGCCGGACGCGGTTACGGCCATTGAGTGGTCCGAACGCATGAAGCGGAAGCCGCGGGGCGCCCTAACTATCACTCTGCGCCACGGGAAAAACGAACACGAGCGGCACATTGAACTCTCGTAAACGGACTTCCTCAGGGGGCTTGATTCGCCGCTCCTATCCTGCTACGATACTTCCGCTTGTTTATTTTTTGGGTGTGTAGCTCAGTTGGTTAGAGCACCTCACTGATAATGAGGAGGTCGATGGTTCGACTCCATCCACACCCACCAAGGTACAAAAAACCGTCCCGCATATGCGGGACGGTTTTGTTGTCATCTCTGACAAAGTGATAGGAAAAATCCCGGAAGTTCCCGTTATAATACGGGTCGACCTTCAGCCAGACACGACATCGCTTCCCGAAGGAATTGGCAGTGTGTCCAGCCCTAGAGAAAGACTCCCTAGAAAGGAGGTGATCCAGCCACAGCTTCCGCTACGGCTGCCTTGTTACGACTTCGTCCCTATCATCGGTCCTACCTTCTCTCGCTTCACGCGGATTCGGGTATTACCGACTCTCTTGACGTGACGGGCGGTGTGTACAAAACCCGAGAACGTATTCAACGCACTATGGCTGACGCGCGTTTACTAGCGATTCCAGCTTCATGCAGGCGAGTTGCAGCCTGCAATCCGAACTGAG
>CAZMHN010000026.1:0-8513 GCA_964566145.1 uncultured Gammaproteobacteria bacterium | reverse complement strand
GAACAGGGTACGACCATGTACCGGATGACCTGGAACGAGGTGTTCGGGTACTTCCGATACCCCTGGCTCCCGTCCTACTACCGCATGAAGGCGGCGCTCATTTCTCCGTTCGTGGAGCGTACGGTGGTGAGCGAACTGCAGATGGAGCCCTGGGCGCCGGCCGGCGCCCTCGCACTTACGCTGGAAGAAGCACAACGCTCGTTCAGCCACAAACAGTTCTTGGACAACGCGTCGTTTTTCCGCCGTACCGGTCTGCCGGAGGCTTTTGTGTGGGGCGTAGAGTGGTGGTACCACGCCAAGGTGAACCTAGGCGACGACTGGTATTGGCGTGCTGGCCAGGAGCTGTTCAAAAGCTGAAGCATTGCCAAGCGGTACGGTTCCTGGTAGGCTACGTTTTGCTTCATCGGGGTGTGGCGCAGTTGGCTAGCGCGCAGCGTTCGGGTCGCTGAGGCCGTGGGTTCGAGTCCCACCACCCCGACCACGAAAGAACACTTGGTCCTTGCGGCCCAGTGTTCTTTCGTTATTCAGTGTGGGGCTCGAAGGGTAGTTCCAAAACGTAAACTGCTTTACGTTTTGGAACACCCAGGCTCCGGAGGAGCTGCGAACGGATGCGTGAGTTACGCCCGTGAGCAGCGGGGGAGGGGGAGTCCCACCACCCCGACCATGCAAGAAACTCTCACATCAGTGGGAGTTTGTTGCATATGAAGTGAGTGAAGTGTTGGTTTGACATGGCGTAGTGCGTTGGGTAAGGTAGAGGGCAAACTAAAGACCCAAAAGAATGCAGATATCACACAACACAAGGAGGGATACATGCTACTTAACAATAAATTCCAGCCCCAAGGGCATACGCTTTATGAGCTGCTCATTGTACCGCCCGACAGTACATCGTTGTTGCCGCACGACGTCGATTTGTCCATCAACCTAGGTCGCGGCGTGACGCTACGGGTGCCCATTATGAGTGCGGCCATGGAGATATCAGAAAGCGGCCTGGCCATAGCCATGGCCAGGGAGGGCGCGATGGGTATCGTCCATGCCAACCTTTCGCTCGACGACCAGCTGTGGGAGGTCAAGAAGGTGATACGCTGGGAACAGAACTTCCTGCCCAACCCCCACGTGGTGTACCCGCACGAGACCGTGGCACAGGTCGATGACCTTATGAGACACGAGGGCATCGGCGGATTCCCGGTCGTGGAACAGACGACACACCAAGTGCTTGGCATGGTAACACAGAGGGACACCACCCGTGTCCTGCGGGAGCCCAGGACCTCCATATCCCAGGTCATGACGCCGCGAGACAAGCTTATTACGGCGCCGTTCGAAACGTCCGTTGAGGAGGGTTTGGCCTTGCTTAAGCGGGAGGGTGTCAAGAAGCTACCGCTCGTCGATGACCAAGGTGTGCTACGCGGGATGATTGTACAGCGGGACGCTGACCGGGGGCTTGAGTACCCGAACGCCTGCCGAGACGAACGTGGCCATTTACGCGTAGGCGCCGCGGTGTTCGTGGACAAGAATCCCGGCGAGACCGTTCGGAAGGCCGTTGCCCTGGTCGAGGCGGGCGCCAGCGTCATAGTCATCGACGCATCTGTCGGTTGGTCCGCGCACGTGCGCGAGGTGACCAGTCTGGTGCGTAAAGCCTTGCCGAACACCTGCCTTGTGAGCGCCAATATCGTCACCGCGGGCCAGGCGGAACAGTACATCGCCATGGGCGTCGATGCCCTTCGGGTGGGCTACGGTCCCGGATCAACGTGCATCAGCCGTCAGAATTTAGGCACCGGTGTGCCGCAGGCTTCTGCCGTGTATGATGTTTCGGGTAAGGCCGTTCAGTACGGTATCTCTGTGATTGCGGACGGAGGCGTCGAACACTACGGCCATGCCGTGGTGGCGCTGGCGTGCGGCGCTGCGGCGGTCATGAGCGGACGGATGTTCGCAGGTTGCCGCGAGGTGGCGCCTGAGATGCAGGAAGAACGGGACGGGGAGCGCTTCAATAAGTATCGCGGCATGGGTTCGCACGGAGCCATGGCCCGCCGTATGCAGGGCCGTTACAATACCGGTGTCCGGGTCAGGGCCAGCATCGAAGAAGGGGTCGAGGAGTACATCCCGGTAACGACCTCAGCTTCCAAGGTGATATCGGAGGTATCGGACGCCTTGCAGCGGGCCATGTCGCTGAATGACGCGAAGGTCGTTTCCGACCTCTGGCAACGGCCGCTCATCGGCTTGACCTCCGCGGGGCAACTGGAAACATCGCAAAGGATCAAATGATTCCCGACCCACCGAGCAGCGCACATTCGCTGCTTGGTGGGTCTATTTTTTATGGAGCGCAGGCGCTCTCGGGGTTGCTCGGAATGGTTCCTCGCGTCTACACTTAGTGGCAGGTATGTTTGAAGACAAAACCAATGTTTTGACCGGTGCCAGTACCCGCCTGAAGCAGGATATGGCGGGAGAAGGGGAGTCCGCGTCACTTGCCGAGCCGTCGGTTCCCTTGCCGGTTGGCCAGCCTGAGCCTGTTTTTCAGGCACCCTCGGCCCCTGTCCGTCCGCAGCAGCCGGTACAACCGCCGCCGCCAGTACCAGCGAGCGAACCAGCAGAAGCGGAAATGGCCGTGTCCCCGTTCGCAGCGCCGTCAGCTGAAGCTGTCTGGCCGTTCTGGCTGAGCGTAACCGCAGTCGTATGCGCCTTTCCGCCGGCCGCGTTCTGGCTTCTTTCCCTCGTGTATGTTCTTGGCGCGCCCGGGCCGTTCGTAACGATTATGGAAGTATTGCCCACTTGGGCCGCGGTTCTGGTGGGCGGCGGTCTGCCGGCCGTGTCAGCCGCGTCGGCCGTCGTATCGCTTATGCGCACCTACCCCGGCACGCGAGGTAGGTTCTTGGCGTGGCTGGCGCTTGTAGCTTCCGTTGCCTACTTCCTCGGATTGGGCTTGTGGTTTCTAGACGAGTTCGTATCCGGGCAATAATCAACGCCGGACCTCAAGATGTGTCCGGCGGTTTTGGCTGCCTATTCATGTGGGCGAACACCCGAGCCATCGCGCGATACAGCTTAGACGTCTGGTCAGCCGTTTCCCATCCCGGGGCCAAAATTTGGTCCAGTTTCGCCAGTTGTTCTGTGGGTGTTAATCCTGCGAAAATCGGCTGAGA
This sequence comes from uncultured Gammaproteobacteria bacterium, assembly GCA_964566145.1. Lineage (GTDB taxonomy): Bacteria > Patescibacteriota > Patescibacteriia > Veblenbacterales > UBA10138 > CAZMHN01. The sequence goes on along the minus strand of CAZMHN010000026.1, from coordinate 5,382 downwards.
GTTTTTAGCCACTGCGGTAAGCCTCCGTTCGTCCGTTTTGTTCCAACCGGTGACCTGGACCAAGCAGACCCAGAGCTTGCGCCAGTAGGCGTCGTCCTTTATGAGTTCAAAATGCAGTTCGTAGCTTATAAGCCTGGCCAAGCGGCCTTTGGCCATTAGCCGTATTAGCTCGTGGTGAGCCTCCCGTTTTTTCACGTGCTCTCCTTCAGATTTTTTGTTTGTCGTTGGTTATTTGTGTTCGTACCCAGAACGGGCGTTATTCGGCTCTAGCCAAGAACCACATGAGGGCAATGCCTATGCCAAAGCCGATGAGCTGAAGCCACAGAGCTACGTACCGGCGTTCCCGGAGCAGTTCAGGTATAAGGTCGGCCGCGGCTACGTAGATGAAGCCGCCGGCCGTAACGGGGAGGAGCCAGTGAGTGCCGTTTTGCGCACCTGCAAAAGTGAACGCCAGTATGGCGCCCAGCGTGGCTAAGAGGGCGGTGGCAAAGTTGAGCATGAGGGCGCGGCCCTTTGAGAACCCGGAGTGTATGAGTATGGCGTAGTCGCCCAGTTCCTGAGGCACCTCATGCAGAGCCACGGCTAAGGCCGTGGCCGTACCAATGGGGATGGACGCCTGGAAGGCCACGCCGATGAGCGCGCCGTCGATGAGGTTGTGAAGTCCGTCCGCCGCCAGGCTCATGTATCCCACCTGGCCGTGCCGAGTGGCTACGTCCTCGTCCTCGCCGTGGTGGTGCCAGTGGAGCACGCGTTCAAGCACGAAGAATACGCCCAGTCCAAGAAGCACGAACAGGCCGGCCTGCTCGTCGTTTTCGAACGCCTCAGGGAGCAGGTGAAGGAAAGCGTCGCCCAGCATGGCGCCGGCCGCCAGGCTCACAAGCAGGGAGATGAGGCGGTTGGCCCGGTTCTGCAATGGCAAGGCAGCCAGCCCGACAAAAGCAATGAAGCTTACCAATACCGTGCTTATGATGGCGTAGGCGAGAGGCATGATGGTATATAGTGTTGCGTGGTTATCGTACGGCTCTGAAGCCATACGGTCAACTCTCTTGTAGGGTCAGGCTGGTCAGGCTATGCTGGTGCAGTCTATGGATGGAACGAGCATCCCGGTTCACGTCGGCGTGATAGTTGACGGCAATCGTCGCTGGGCCAAGGCCAGAGGCCTGCCCACGCTGGAAGGGCACCGCGCCGGGTACGCCCGCGTCAAAGAGGTCGCGCGGTGGCTGTTCGCCCGCGGCGTGAAGTACGCCAGTTTTTATCTGTTCTCGCGTGAGAACTGGAACAGGAGCCAGGAGGAGGTTTCCTACCTCATGGCGCTTTTTGAAAAAGGCCTGGCTGACGACGCAGAGGAATTCAAGCGTGATTCCATCCGCATGGTGTTTGCCGGGGGGCGCGACAAGTTGTCGCCCCGCATCCAGGAACTCATGGACCGCACGGAAGGCGAAACGAGCGGCGGTGCGGCTGGTACGATAGTGGCCTGCATCAACTACGGAGGACAGCAGGAGATAGTGGAAGCGGTACGGCGTTTGGCGCAGTCAGGCCAGGACCTGGCAATGCTTACGCCCGAACGGTTGAAATCGGCCATGACCACGGCCGCACTGCCCCCGGCCGACCTCATCATACGCACTTCGGGCGAACAGCGGCTGTCGAATTTCCTCACTTGGGAATCGGCTTATTCCGAACTGTATTTCACGCCCGTCCTGTTCCCGGATTTCACTGAAGGCAAGCTTGAAGAGGCTCTAGCGTGGTACGCAGAGCGCAATAGGCGGTTCGGCGCCTAGCGTGACTAACTTGATAAAAGGTTAGTTAGACAGACAGGACCGAACCGTATTCCCGAATCGCTTCGGTCAAAAGTTCGTCCAGTATGCGCCTGGCGTCGGACTTTATCGATATGCCATCAGTTTCGTTCACAAACTGCTTGGCTAGCCTTAGAACATAGAGTTCGTTGTGGTCTTGACGAGCGTCTTTTAGCGCAGAGTCAATGGCGGAAATCAGAGGGGCGATTTCATTGAGGCCCATGTCTTCGCCCGCATGTTCCTGTTTCCAAGCGGCTACGGTATCGTGCGCAATTCTTTCCATCTCCAGTTTTTGCTCGCCTTCCATGGGCGGGCCTTCCATTTCACCTTGAAACGCTGAGGGTTCTTTGCGCATAAGCGTGTTGGCTAAATATCTAGGCTTATTTAGTCTAGCAGGTCACCCTATCATCCCGCATGGGCAATGTCAATTCATTATGCATAAAGGTGGTACAATGGATGTATGCCGCGCATCAAAGCCCCCGACCTGTTCGATGCCAAGCTGAGGGATGACCTGGCCTTGAGCGCCCCTTTAGCCGACCGTCTGAGGCCCGCATCCTGGGATGAATTCGAGGGCCAGGAAGAAATCGTGGGCAAGGGTACGCCCCTGAGGCAGCTTATAGACCAGGACCAGGTTCCCTCGCTCATTTTTTGGGGCCCTCCGGGCAGCGGCAAGACCACGCTCGCCAGGCTGATAGCACGCCTGACCAAGTCCAGGTTCGTACAGCTTTCGGCCGTGTCCGCCGGCCTGGCCGAACTCAGGCAGGTTGTCAGCGAGGCTTTGGAAGCCAGGAAACTGAACGGTCACCGCACAATTCTGTTCATAGACGAGATACACCGCTGGAGCAAGGCGCAACAGGACGCGCTCCTGCCTTCCGTGGAGAACGGCAGTCTGACTCTCATAGGCGCTACGACTGAGAACCCGTCGTTCGAGGTAGTGTCGGCCCTCCTGTCGCGGTGCCGGGTGGTCGTGCTGAAGCCGCTATCGCCCGAGCAGGTGACGTCCATACTGAAGCGCGCGCTCCAAGACGCCGATAGGGGCCTGGGCAAGGTCGCGGTCAAGGGAGCCGACCGCGCCATTCAACATTTGAGCGTAATGGCAAACGGTGACGCTCGGGTGGCGCTGAACACGCTGGAGCTTGCCGTGACGGCCGCGGCCAGGAAGGGCGTGGCCGAGCTGACGGATGAAACCCTGAAACAGAGCCTGCAGCGCACGCACCTCCGGTACGACAAGGGCGGCGAGGAGCACTACAACATCATTTCTGCGCTCCACAAGAGCATGCGCGGCTCGGATGCGGACGCGGCGCTGTACTGGCTGGGACGCATGCTGGAGGCGGGGGAGGACCCGCTGTACGTGGCGCGACGGCTCATCCGGTTCGCCAGCGAGGACATTGGCCTCAAAGATCCGCAGGCTCTGGCGCAGGCCGTAGCCGCATACCAGGCGGCCCACGATATCGGCATGCCGGAATGCAACGTGGTGCTGGCTCAGTGCGTCGCCTACCTGGCGCGCGCGCCCAAATCCAACGCGCTGTACGTGGCTTACCAGCAGGTGCAGGAAGATGTGCAGAAGACTATAAATGAAGGCGTGCCCCTTCACCTGCGCAACGCGCCCACCAAGCTCATGAAGGGTTTGGGGTATGGCAAGGGGTACAAATACAATCCTGCCTATGATGAGCCGGTTGACCAGGATTATTTACCCGAAAGCATTAAGGGTAGGAAATACCTAGAACCTTAAATTTTACTCATCAAACGCATGGGCAGTTTCATTGAATTCAACGATACTCTCCAAATTACGACCGAACAGGGGTTTCCTCCAGAGATCACGCTTGAACGGCACATTATGCAGCCGTTCAAAGCTGCTGATTTTACTGGTCGTGTGTTTGAATTCAAGAAGCCAGGCGTCCGGCTCTACCACCCAGCGCCAACCCGTGTTTTCTTAGTCCACAATATTGATGGCAAATGGCTTTACTGGGGAAAGATACTTATTACTGAACAGACCATAGATGCTAACGCCCAGATCACCCATGGTCGTTACATCATTACTGCAATCTATCCGCCAGAGCATCAGCGTAATCTGTCACGCTATGACGTGCCCGAAGGCTGTGTCTATGAGTTTTAGATTTACACTACGCCTATGACCTATGAACAATGGCAGGATTTGCAAGGCAGGGTCAGTGACAAGTTCCAGAACGTGAAGAAGGGCAAGGAGCTTCTTCCCGAAGGTCCCGGCGAGCGCGAGTACCTGGAATGCGATACGCCCGCGGGGAGGATACGTTTGGAGCTTTGGATGCGCCCCGTGGTCCTGGAGCGGAAAACGCTTTACACGCACCGTATGAACACGGCCGCCACGGTGCAGTACCGTTACGATGAGTCGGAGCACAGCCTTACGCTTCACGCCTATCGTTGGGACGGCGGCGAAGAGGATTGGCATGAGGTGAAGGCGGCGGACATGGCCGGAGCCTTCTAAACAGCCATATAAACTAGTATAATGAACGTAGCTAAAATTAGCCTTGGTACCTTATGTTCATAGCCCTGGTTCTCGTCATTGTAGGGGTAGTCATGTTGCTAAAGAATTTGGGCGTGATTACTGCAGAGGCGTGGGATATCGTCTGGCCGGTGGCCCTTATCGCTTTAGGCCTGTCCATGGTGTGGCGGCGCAAGACGGCCTGTCACATGCCGTGGTGTAAGTGCAATGATTGTGAAACAAAGTCGCGCCAAAGCTAGCAGGGCATTCCCTACGGAGGAGCACCTGCATTCCCTGGTCCTGCTTGCGGCCGCGGTTTCCGTGGCCGCCGTGTTCGTCATTGTCATAGCGGGGGTCTGCAGTCTCTGGCAGACTCGAAATGGTCTGGCTCTGGCCCAGCGGAACGTGCCGCGTTCCCTGACGGCTACTGAGGTGCGTGAACAGTACCTGGCGAAGCTCTCGGTAATCTCGGAAAAGCTCGGGGGATATCTGGCCGATCAGTCGGTTGTTTCGCATTACTCCGACCTCAGAACCGTACGGGATGAGCTTGTGGCGCTATTGGTGCCGCCTGACGAGCAGACGCACCATCTGGAGCTCGTATTGGCACTCTCGCGTTTCGTCGACCTCATGGAGCCTGGGGCAAAGACATCGCCGGCCGAAGCGGCCCGGGCACGACGGGACCTGGAAAGCGCTCTGACCCCGTTAGCCATGTAAGGCACATGTCGTTCAAGAGTCTTAGTAGGGAATCGTACGTACCTCAGCGCCTGCTGGCCCTTACGCGGCGCCTGCGCGTGCCGTGGCGCGGACCGGCCAGGAGTACATTGCGGTTCGCCTTGGCGCTTATGGCTACATTGCCGTTCGTGGCGGTATGGGTGCGGCCGGAGAATTTGCCGTACGCCGCCGCGGCCTTGGTTGCGGTGTGGCTGATCGCCTGCTATCGGCAGTGGGCGGGGTGGCAGCACATAGGGTCCTATGTGGCCGGCGCCAGTACTTTGGTTGTGTTTTGGGGTTCCATATTTCTGGTGTGGCTGTTTTTGGAGAACGACGTGTATCGTGTGCTCCTCCTCGTTACCCTGGTGGCGGTCAGCTGGTGGTACCTGGGTGAGTGGCAGCGCGTGCGGGCCACGC
>CAZMHN010000025.1:0-10206 GCA_964566145.1 uncultured Gammaproteobacteria bacterium | reverse complement strand
GGTTTTCACCTCCGGGTCGCGCGTCACGTTGCCGATGACGAACACTTTGTTGAGGGAGTTCATACGGGTAGTAATTACAAAACGTTAGACAATGACTATTTCACCATCTCTCGCTCCAAGATCTCCTCAAGCTTCTTGTCTAGATCGGGGAGCTCGGTGGGCTTTGGAGCTGGTTCGGCCGGCGATTCCTCCTGCCCGGCCTTGGCCTCTGTTTCCAGGGCATCGGCGCGAGCCTGCTGTTTGCGGGCCAGCTTTTCCTGGAACGCCTTTTCGCGCGCCAGCTGTTCCGGGGTCTTGAGTTTCTTGGCTATGAGCTGGGCGCGCAGGATGTCCGAGGAAAGCCTGAACCATTCGTTGATCTTACCAAGTTTTTCCGGTTCAAGGTCGAATTCCATCACTACATACGTGCCGTAGCGCGCGTGGTTTACCGGGAAGGCGAGTTTGCGCTTGCCCAAGTCTTCCTCCATGGTTATCTTGGCGCCCTGGTCAGACAGCATAGCGCGCACCTTGTCCGGTACGGCGGCGTCGCTCTCTTCCGTCCCCATCTTCAGGGGGGCTATATACATGAGTTCGTAGTGCTTCATGTTGGTTCTGGGGTTCGTGCCCGGCGTGCTTCGGGCCGCAAATAAAAACACGCTCTTGCCCTTTGTGAGCCCTGGCCGGTAGAACCCCTCCTAACCTGCCAGGATCCGCTAGTTCGCGGATATGGAGCGCCTTAGGCATAAGCGCTTGTGGGAGCATGCTAGCACGGGTTTTTAGGCTTGGCAAGGGGAAGAGGCCACTAGCTTGGCTAGTGGCCTCTATTGGTTCGATTTGCGGTCAGCTCGGGGACAACTTAGTACGTTGCCATAGTATCTTTACCGCCACGTAGAATATCAGTGGTATGGCGATAACGGTCAGGATATCCAAAGTGAAGCTTTGGAACCACCTCGTTCTTTCATAGATCAGATGATAGTGTAGGGCGGTTGTGTAGGTCATTGTGGCCACACCCAGAAGCGAGATGACCAGTGTGATGAACCAAATTACTTTCCTGGCGATTACTGCGCGAGATTCCCACAGCAGGACAGTAGTGGCTATAACCAGGAGGGCAAGATAATCCATCGTCAGCATGGTGGTAGCATAGGCTATCGCAGGGTCTGTCGCTTCGTTGCTTGCTGGAGAATCGATGAATTTGAAAATCCGTTCCAGGGATTCGTTCAGACGCATCAGAATACCCTGGGGAGCCACCAGGGCGATGGTGAGTGATTCACCTAGGTAGATAGCGACCAGTCCCACGCTTCGTATCAGGTACGATTTCCTCTTAGTCATGTTGGTACCTTTATGTTGTTTGATTTTGAACAAACCTACCAACTGATGATTCGTTAGTCAAGTGCTATACTTAACTGGCTATGCCAAGGTACGTACTTATCCTGGGAAGGGAGCCGGAATTGTCCGTGGCCGAAATTGCCGCCGCGGTTTCCCGGGGTAGCCTTAAGGTGTCGTGGCGGTCCGTAACCGGCGGGTTTGTGATTCTGGATGGCCAGCTGGCCAATGATTTTTTCAGCCGCCTGGCAGGCACGGTAAAGGCGGCTGAGGTTTTGGGCGAGGCTGGAGTCGGTAAAGACGAGCTGGTCAGATTCCTGGTTCAGCAGACTGCGCCCGGCGAGCGCTGTGAGTTCGGTTTGAGCTGGCACGCTCCCCGCGCACCGCGCTGGCTCTCGGCGGCCGGTTTGGAGCTCAAGAAGCTGTTGCGCGAGCGGGCGGGGCACGTTCGGTACGTGGTGTCGCGCGAGCCGGCGCTTTCAGCCGTGGTCGTAACCAAAAACAGGCTGTTGCCGCCGGCGGGATACGATTTTGTCGTTTTGCCCGCAGACGACAAGCTCATAGTCGCCAGGACTGTGTGGGTGCAGGAGTTCGAGGCGTGGAGCGAGCGGGATTATGGCCGTCCGGCGCGCGACGCCAAAGTCGGCATGCTTCCGCCCAAACTTGCCCGCATCATGTTGAATTTGTCGCAAGCGCCTGAGCGCGGTAGCGTGCTGGACCCGTTTTGCGGGAGCGGCACGGTACTGCAGGAAGCGGCGCTACTTGGCTATGCGCAATTGGTCGGTGCTGACACCGATGCTAAGGGTGTGGCGCGCTCCAAAGATAATCTGGCTTGGCTAGCGACCAAGCATCCCGATATACCGCAACCGACCTTGATAGCATCCGACATTCGCAGTCTCACTCAGGCGCTAAAAGGACAAACATTTGATGCTATTGTGACTGAGCCGTACCTCGGCCCGCCCTTGAGGGGCCATGAACATGAACAGCGCCTGCGGCAGATACACGGCGAACTCACCGAATTCTACAAAATCACGCTCAAGGTGTTGTCCAGGCTGGTACGTCGCGGCGGCAGGATAGTCATGGTGTGGCCTGTCATCATGGTCGGCCGCAAAGCCCATCCTTTGTCTTTGATGGGCGCCTTGCACGAGACGGGCTTGCGCATTGCGGACGTTCTGCCTGCGGAAGCGCCGAGTGAATGGCGCAATGACCGCGGAACTCTCACCTACGCCCGTCCCGACGCCAGAGTTGAGAGGGAAATAGTGGTATTGGAACGAGGGACGTAGAGTGTTGCGCGGGTAGGGATTGACACCGCGGGCGATTTGTGTTAGGTTCGGGCCATAACATCGGACATTGAATTGCATTGCACAACACAGGAGGGAGACATGAAAGAACCATGGGTGTTCGGAGCGCTTGTCGCGGCCGTGATTCTCATCGGTTGCGGCTCTCCCGATGTGATTCGGGACCAGAGTTCCCCCAAAAAGTTCTATCTAGCCAGAAGCGAGATTACCAGCGTCACGACCGTGGGAGCGGTCATGCACATCGGTAACGTGACCCTGCCCCTGGACAGCGGCAGGGTGCTGGTGGTCGGAGCTATCAGGTTAGACAATCAGTTGCGTAAGATTGCGGATTCAAACGCCTTGTACGATAAGGCGAAAAGCATGCTCCATCTCTACGTTCTGGGTTGGCTCGACGAGCGTCAGGAGCAGAGATTGTCCTCGGCGCCATACGTATACGGTACTCCCAAGCCGTACCGGATCCGGGAGAACATCATCCTCCTCGAAGTCAGCCAGCTGAAACCATAATAGTTGCCTTGCTCCACAGGCCCTCCTGAACATTTCCAGGAGGGCCGATTTCATATCCCAGAATTTGTTACTCCCGCCGTTCGCGTACGTTGTGTAGAAGTAGGTCGCGCGAAGCCATGCATTGGCCGCATTCTGACCCGCGAAGTATACTTACCTCAAGGTAATTTCCACCTAACACCAATCACTATGCGCGAGTACTTTGATCCCCGGGCCGTGCTGGGAACTATCGGCCTCATGAGCGTGGGCTTTCTCCTACTCGTATTGAGCATTGCCATTAGCTACGCTCTGGATCCGACAGGCTCGTTCGTTCCCTGGTCGGCCCCTTCGGGGCAGGAACAGCCCGGCACCCCGGTGGCAGGGAGCACCGGCGGCGTGGCCGCATTTGCGTCCCCGGAGGAGTACCGGGCCTACCTGACCAGCGCCGCCGAGAGCATGTCAGGCTATGGCGGTTTCGGCGTGATTGCCACCAGGAGCATGGCGGTAATGGATGCGCCAGCGTTCGGTTTGAATGAGACGAAAGCAGTTGATTCCGTTCAGTCTGCGCCGGAAGCTGATTTGGGCGGTTCTGCGCCGGACCGCGTATCGCAAACCAACGTACAGGTTATTGGCATAGACGAGCCCGACATAGTCAAAACGGACGGCCGCAACATATTTTTTTCGCGGTCCCAGTATTACTATCCCATGTGGGGCGTGCGTATGATGCCGGTTGATGAAGGATTTGTGCCGCCTGTGCCTCGGGCGGGCGTGCAAGCGATAGCGGCATTCCCGCCAGCGGACATGGCGGTCCTGGGCTCGATTGACGCGTCAGGCGATTTGCTCCTTATAGGCAAAGTGTTGGTGGTGTTCGGACAAGACGGCATAACGGCCTATGACGTGTTAGACCCTAAGGCGCCGGGAAAAACATGGGAAGCCAAGTACGCCGACAACCACAGGCTAGTGGCCGCTCGCCTTGTCCAGGACAAGCTTTACGTAGTAACGCAGGCGGACGCTTCCATTGACCGGCCGTGTCCCATCAAGCCGTTCATGGTTGGCGAGCGCAGTATAACCGTGCCATGTTCGCATGTGTACCATCCGTTTGGGACCGTGCCGGTGGACAGCACGTTCAGCGTGCTGACATTTGACCCGGCCACCGGCAGTGTCGGAGCGACCGTATCTTTCGTAGGCTCCTCCAGCGCTTCGGTCGTGGCCATGTTTCAGGACAACATGTACGTCAGCTATTCGTACCCGGGCGATGTCCTGGGATTCTTGATAAGCGCCCTTACTTCCAGCAGTGACCTTTTGCCGGCGTGGCTCGCGGACAAGCTGAATCAGCTGAAGACGTACGACCTGTCGCTGGAAACGAAGATGACCGAGTTCCAACAGCTCATCGAGCGGTATCAGCGGTCGCTATCGCAGGATGACCGGCTGAAGTTCGAGAACGAGATGCAGAACCGCATGTCCGCATACGCCGAGGTGCACCAGCGCGAGCTGGAGCGCACCGGTTTGGTCAAGGTCCGCATCTCCGACCTGTCAGTGCAAGCCACGGGCGAGGTGCCGGGTCAGCTCTTGAATCAGTTCTCGCTGGACGAGCATGAAGGCAATCTCAGGGTGGCAGTGACGTTCGGTGACAGCTGGTTTGTGGGCAGGACGGGCGGAAGCGCCAGCGACGTGTATGTGCTGGGTGGAGATATGCGCGAGCTAGGCTCGGTCAAGGATCTCGGTAAAACCGAGCGCATCTATTCCGTGCGGTTCGTAGGCAATCGGGGCTACGTGGTTACTTTCCGGCAAACCGATCCGTTCTATGTACTTGATCTTGCAGATCCCAAGGCCCCCAGGCTCGCCGGCGAACTCAAGATACCCGGGTTCTCTTCGTACCTGCACCCTCTGGCCCCGAACCGCGTGCTGGGCGTGGGACAGGAAGCTGGGCAAGTAAAGCTGTCGCTGTTTGACGTGACAGACCCGGCGAATCCCACCGAAGCCGCCAAGTACATGCTGGATGACTATTGGTCAGAGGTGTCTCAGACCCACCACGCGTTCCTGCAGGACGCCAAGCACGGCGTAGTGTTCATCCCGGGCGGCAAAGGCGGCTACGTGTTCTCGTACACGGGCGACCAATTGAAGCTCGTTTCAGCCGTGAGCGGCGTCAGTCCCAAGCGCGCACTGTACCTCAACGACTATTTGTACTTGGTGGCCGATGACAAGATAAGCGTTCTGAATGAGAACGACTGGACCAAGGTAAAGGAGCTGATTTTGGATCAGTAGTCTTTTGCACCGCTGCCTGCCGGCCCCGGCTGCGCCCGCGGGCCGGCTTTGTTTTGACAGTCGCGTCCGGTAGCGCTAAGGTGGCAGGCAATACAACCAAAACAACGCATTTTCAAAACACAAGAGGGGAATTCCCATGGGAACGCTAATTGAGGCAATTCGGTATGCCGCGGGCGCGGCACTTACGATTTCGTTGGTTCTCTTGATTGCGACAGTGCGCTACGGCCGGGGCTGTGCGCACTACGAGCCTAACCCGTACGGTCCGTGCATGTACAGGCACGAGTGGCTGGCCAAGGCCTTGTTCTGGTGTTCCATGCCTACAGCCGCATTGGTGGTGGCGTATGAGCTGATACGCGCGGGTCTAGCCGGGACGTTGTTCTGGGTGTGCCTGGCTTTATTCCTGCCGTTCATGCCGTTGGCTTGGTATGCGGCTTACAGGCATACCGGCGAACTCAAGCCGCATACGCATCGATATTTTGTCTACACGTGTTTCTGGATATTTTCCGGAGCGTACATTTCTGGCATGTCCTGGCTATTTCCCAAGCAGGCCGAGTACGCCTTCAATTCAGCGAAGCTCTTGCTGGCACTGTTCGCATTCATGGCGGGCATACTATGGGAAGGGTGTTTCGGCTGAACCAAAGAAAGTCCGGCAAATAAAAAAATCGTCTGGTGATTCTACCAGACGATTTTTTGTCCTAGACGCTGAATCGGAAGTGCATCACGTCGCCGTCCTGCACCGCGTACTCCTTGCCTTCTAAACGGAGCTTGCCCGCGTCTCGCGCGCCTGCCTCCCCGCTGTGCGTCACAAAATCGGCGTACGAGATGGTCTCGGCGCGTATGAACCCGTGCTCGAAGTCGGTGTGGATGACGCCTGCGGCCTGCGGAGCTTTGGTTCCCTTGGTTATGGTCCAGGCGCGGCTTTCTTTGGGACCGGAGGTGAAGAACGTGATTAGCGTGAGAAGCTCGTAGCTCGCGCGTATCAGCTTGTCCAATCCGCTTTCCGCAAGACCCAGGCCCTGTAGCATGGTCCGCGCCTCCTCCGGCGGCAGGTCGGCCAGCTCGGCCTCCAGCTTGCACGACACGGCTATAGCGGGGGCAATGCCTTCCGGCACGGTCCCGCCCTCGTCCACGTTTACCACATAGAGTTCGGGTTTGGCCGTTAGCAGTTGCAGCTCGCGCACGAACTGCAGTTCTTCTTCGTGCCAGGTAACGCTCCGGGCCGGCTTGCCGGCCTGTAACGCGATTTGCAGTTTCTCGAGCACAACCACTTGCGAAACAGCCGTCTTGTCCTGGCCGGTCTTGAGTCTGGGCCTTACAGCCGCCAGGCGTTTCTCCACTGTGGCCAGGTCTGCCATAGCCAGCTCAATGTTTATGACATCAACGTCGCCCGCAGGGTCGACCTGACCGGACACGTGAATGACGTTCGGGTCCCGGAACGCACGCACCACCTGGGCAATGGCGTCCACTTCGCGTATATTGGCCAGGAACTGGTTGCCCAGGCCCTCGCCTTTGTGCGCGTTCTTGACCAAGCCTGCAATGTCCACGAACTCTATGGTTGTGGGTATGGTCTTTTCAGATTTGGATATCTCCGTAAGCTTTTTAAGGCGTTCGTCAGGCACCTCCACCACGCCTACGTTCGGGTCAATGGTGGCAAAGGGGTAGTTCTCGATGACCACCTGTTTGCGCGTAAGCGCCTTGAACAAGGTGGACTTGCCCACGTTGGGGAGGCCGACGATGCCGACTTGGAATGACATAAGCGTAGGTACTGTACTGGTAAACCGTAAAATCCGCAACGGTTGACCTTGAAGCGTTTTACCTCTACACTTCACCGCCGTATGGTACGCATAGTGCTCGACACCAATGTACTGATAGACGCCGACCGCGGCGACGGCAGTTTTCCCAAGCGCGTGCTCGATTTGGTTGTGAGCGGGGAGGTTCAGGCCGTGCTCACTGATCCGGTTCGGCGCGAGCAGGAGCTCATAGTTGGCAGGCTTGTGCGCGACCAGGTGTTGCGCACGGCGGTCAAAGAGTACCTGGCCAAGGCGGAACAGGTGGGGCCTGGGGCGGCACAGGTGGCGATTGATGACGTGGAAGATGTGAAGCTTGTGCAGGCGGCCATGGGCGGTCAAGCCGAATTCTTGATTACAGCCGACGAGCATCTGCTCGGCTTGGTGGAATACCGGGGTTGCCGCATGGTCACGCCTGCGTCATTCTGGCGCTTCTGGGAGCAGCAGGACGGCGGAAGCGGGAACTGGACCAGCTGGGCCAAGCAGGTACTGGGGCCATAAAAAAGAACAGGGAACCGTGGTTCCCTGTTTGCATATCATAGTGTTTGCGGGTGTTAGCCAAGTCCCGGCTCTTCCGGCAGGACCGCATCTTCGGTCAGGCGATCTTTGTCGGTGTGCAGGAATACCGCTTCCAGGTTCTGAAGAACTATTTCGACGTCTTGCTCGACGGCCCGGCCTTGCATGTATATGGCGATGTCGCGCGTAAGTTCTGGCAGTCCGGCCGGCGGTAGAGCGTAGGGGAACAGTATGCGCACATTGGCCGGGTCTCCCGGGTGGGATCTGAACCTGGCGCCAAGCGCCCATATTGTTCCATCCACTTGTTCCATCCGCTGCGGCTTTGACATACCCACGGTCCGTTCCAGTGCCGTTTCCAGCACCGTTACACTGCCATTGCCGCCCATAGGCGCGACCCTTTTGTACGCACTTGTGAAACGTCGTAGGAGCTCTTGCTGCTCCGTGGTTGATGGTTCGTAGGTTCTCCAACCGTGAAGCTTGGGTGCAGGCATGGCCTGTTCCTTTCGATTGTTTAGGTTCTGATCGATGCATGTTTGCTGTCTGTGTAAGCGAACATTAGTCCCGTTGCGAGCTGGGTGTCAACAGTCCGCATGCAAAAACAGCCCTGTGAGCGGATAAGCGCTCACAGGGCTGGATATGTTATCAAGGAGCCATAGACCTCCATGGTTGTGGGAATGTGTCGTGTTCGCCGGCCTCAGGATGCGCGAGCGTGCCTTCCAGGAGCGTCAGCCCGATGACGATGTCCTCGGTCAGCACGCGCTTACGCGTCAGTACGGCAAGCGGCTGTTCGAGCACGCCCGGGTTAGAGGCGTACGGCAACAGCAGGATGAACCTGCCCCGCTCCTCGCCGATGTGGAACCACGGCGTGGCCGCCCAGAGAGGCGGCCCGGCGGTCGGCGATCCGACCGGCTTCAAGGACGTGACGCGGGGTGCGCCTTCGAGCATATCTCGCAAGCGCGCAAGCATGTCCTGTTCGCCGGGACTCCCCCGTATGGGAGCGTACCGTTCGGCGTAGAGCTTAGCCACCCGGGCCAGGGCCCGCCTGCCTTTAGCCTTTAGTTCAGGCGTCCCAAACCCCTTCACTCGCACCAATCCCTCCATGTAGCCCTCCTATAGGTTATGTGAATGGAACGGTTTTGGGGTAACCAATACAATACCGCGCCGTTCTTTGAACGTCAAAGCACTCCGTCCACGCGCAGACCGGAGGGGTCCTTACAGCAATTCCCGCAATTTTTTCCTGATGGCTTCAGCCTCGGCCGGGTCTATGACATCGCTCGTGTCGCGCCTGATCTCTTGTATCGCTTTCTCTACGTCGCTCTTGGAAATGTTGCCGTAGCGGAAACGGGTGAAAACGCCCTTCACGTACTCACGCTCTACCCTGTCCAGCGAGGGTATGTCCTCGAGGATGTCATCCAGTTGGTCTAGCTTCACGGTTTTGGGGTCGTTTGAGAACCAGCCCATAGTACATTGATTGTACCATGTATGCCGCGCGAGCGTAATTGACGGCAGGCGTAGCGCATGATACACCAGTGGCACGAAAGACGAGCAAAACGGTTCTTGAACAATCTTACAGGAGGACGCTATGAAAGCGGTCACGATGGTTGTTGTGTTGGGCCTGTTCGCGCACACTGCCGCATCGCAAGGCGCCTGGGAACCGGTGGCCAGCCCGGTAGTAACAGAGCTCCGCAGCGTTTCATTCGCAGGCAGCGATACCGGTTTTGCGGTGGCTTTTTCCGGACAGATTCTGCGAACCCTGGACGGCGGCATCACGTGGGACATTTCTGGCATGTCGTTTTCGTCTGCCGAGGCCGTAGCCACGCTGACCGGGGGAACCGCCATGGTTGTCGGCCCCATCGGTATTAAGCGAACCAGCAACGGTGGAGCTACCTGGGAACCCGTCAGTCAATTTCCGTTTGCGCCTTATCTGGCCGTAGATTTTAGAGGGATAACTGGTTGGATAGCGGGCGGCGGCGGGGCTGTCGCACGTAGCACGGATGCCGGCCTGACTTGGCAGGCGCGCAACAGTGGCGCGTCGGTCAATCTGCGTTCCGTATGCGCGATTGACGAATCTACGGCGGTCGCCGTCGGCGACGGAAGTACGGTCATAAAGACCACCAATGGAGGCCAAAGCTGGAATGTCCAGGACCTGGGCGGGAACTTAGTGTTCCGCGACGTTGATTTCTGGGGCGAAGACCTTGGTTTCATAGTCGGCGGATACAGCGTCATATTCCGTACTACGGATGGCGGCGCCAGCTGGTCGCCTGTGTCGAGCGGGACGGATAACGTACTGTACAGCGTTACCTGCACGGGCGGGAACGATGCCGTAGCCGTGGGCTACCGCGGCGCGATTACCGTGACTTCGGATAAAGGAGCCGCCTGGCAAAAGCAGACCAGCGGAAAGGCCAATCACTTGATGGACGTTTCGTTCCTGAGTCCGGCCGTAGGTATTGCCGTGGGCGACAGCGGGGTCATTCTCCGAACCACTACCGCCGGTAAGAACAGCGTCCGCGAGCTCCCTGGCCTCCCCACGGAGTACCGTCTGGACCAGAACTACCCCA
>CAZMHN010000024.1:0-10270 GCA_964566145.1 uncultured Gammaproteobacteria bacterium | reverse complement strand
GACCAGTGAGCTGTTACGCTATCTTTAAAGGATGGCTGCTTCTAAGCCAACCTCCTGGTTGTTTGAGCGACGAGACCGCCTTTCACACTGAGCTGGAATTTAGGGACCTTAGTCGATGATCATGGGCTGTTTCCCTTTTGAGCGGTGAAGCTTAGCCCTCACGCTCTGACTCCATCCCTGACGCTTCCCGACATTCGGAGTTTGGTTGGGTCGCCTAGGCTTGCGCCACGACAACCCATTCAGTGCTCTACCATCGGGAGCGATAGGACAGGCTAGCCCTAAAGCTATTTCGGGGAGAACCAGCTATTACCGAGTTCGATTGGAATTTCTCCTCTAGCCACAGCTCATCCCCGCGTTTCGCACGACGCGTGGGTTCGGCCCTCCACATAGTGTTACCTATGCTTCAGCCTGGCCATGGCTAGCTCACCCGGTTTCGGGTCTAGTGACAGTAGTGTTTGAGCATGAAAAGCGGGGTGCTCCCTAAAAGGGAACAAGCCACTTTTCAAACTCAGTTCGGCGGTTACGCCTCGCTTTCACTATGACTTCGCTCCGTAGAGCTTAATCCACTGCTGCCAGCTAACTCGTTGGTTCATTCTTCAATAGGAACGCCATCACGCACCACTTCAGCGCAGGTTCGCCTACAGCCCGATACCGGTACAGCCGCCTCCGATTGTATATCGGCGGTACGGTTACTGCCTGGCGCGCTGCCGTAAGCAAAAAACCTACGCTGAAGTGGTAAACGCTCTGACTCCTTGTAAGCAGATGGGTTCAGGTACTATTTCATCCCCCTCACCGGGGTGCTTTTCACCTTTCCCTCACGGTACTAGTTCACTATCGGTCATGGAACGTATTTAGCCTTAGCGCATAGTCGCGCCTACTTCCCACTGGATTTCACGAGTCCCGTGGTACTCAAGATCCGCAGCTGGGAGCTCAAAACTCCTTTCGCGTACAGGGCTGTCACCTGCTCTGGCTGGCCTTTCCAGGCCATTCTACTAGGAAGGTTCTGATTCGTTTTCTCCCCCTAAGGGTCACTCGCCCTCAGGACACTACGCTCTTATAACGCTGGAAACGGCATTGGCCGAATGAGCCGTAACGCCACGTGACGCAAATCTTTCGATGCACGCCGCGCGACGCAAGTCGCTCCCAGTTTGGGCTGTTCCCGTTTCGCTCGCCACTACTCCGGGAATACAGTGGTTCGTCTACTACCATTCGCCACTATTAGCGCCTGGTAGTAGAAAAACCACATTCGGTGTTCTCTGTTCCTCTGGGTACTGAGATGTTTCACTTCCCCAGGTTGTCTTCACAACCCTATGAATTCAGGTTGCGATGATCCGATCTTCCATCGGACCGGGTTGCCCCATTCGGAAATCCCCGGGTCAAAGGTTGCTTGCCACCTCTCCGAGGCTTATCGCAGGCTGCTACGTCCTTCATCGTCGTTCCATGCCAAGGCATCCACCATCTGCTCTTCATTGCAGTTTAACCACAAGAATGAATAGACAAACTATCCATTCCAATTCACTTTGCATGTATCACGCTATCACATAATAATGATTTGCTGATACTTCTATTCGATTTTCAAGGTGCGACCCCTTCTGCAGAACAAAAAATCGCTCGTTTCCGAGCGACCCTAGGCACGTACACGCGAGACACAACAGCTCATGCCCTAGGCGGGCCGCTCAAGAGGGGTTAAGGACTGTGAGTTCTGCATAGAGGGTTTGATGCTATGCGTACTGTGGATAACTCCACAGCATTACTTAGTATACGTAAAGCCCCGATTCCTGTCAAGCGGAGCCCGTCGGGCCCTAGCGTACGGCGTTCGTGGCGTCGGCCAGCTGGTTCACGACGAACGAGGCTATGCCGAAGGCGGCAAAGACTATGACCAAACCAATGAGTCCGGCCACCATTATCTTATTGCCCTCGCCAGCCTGTTCCTCGTTGCCGGCCGCGGTCATGCGCTTGAACCCGCCATACACAATGGCCACTATAACGAGCACCCCGAGGAATCCGAGGCCGATGTTGATGAGCCTGGCCACGGTCTCGATAAGCGGTATATCCGTACCGAGGTTGGTTTCGCCTGCGAAGTTGTTCAGGCCGAAGTTGCCGTACACTTGAGCGGACGCGGTTGCCGGCAGGACGTAGGCGACAGCGCTCACGAGACCGGATATGATTTTTTTCACATGCAAGCTTGGGTTACGCATGCGGTAAATCATAATCCGGTTTGAACCGGCTGTAAACAAAACCAGTCCGCAACGGTGCGGACTGGTCTGTAAGCTGAATGAACGTCTAACGCGTGGCGTTCGTGGCGTCGGCCAGCTGGTTCACGACGAACGAAGCAACGGCAAAGGCCGCCAAGATTATGGCGAGGCCCACCACGCCTGCCCCCATAAGCTTCTTGGCTTCCGAAATCTGGTCTTCGTTGCCGGCCGCGGTCATCCATTTGAAGCCGCCCCACAACACCAAGAGGACTGCCAGCACGCCCAGGAAACCGAGCAGGATGTTTATGATCCTGGCGATAGTTTCAATGAGCGGGATGTCGGTGCCAAGATTGGTTTCGGCCGCGAAGTTGTTCAGGCCGAAGTTGCTGTACACCTGAGCGGACGCGACGGCTGGCAAACCGTAGAGTGCCAAGCTGGACAGGCTGATAAGAATTCTCTTCATAGGCTTCATAAGTTGTGCGCCTAAAAAGTGGCGCTTGGTATTATGCTAGCAAAAAAAGCTATTTCTGGCAACCCGTGAATTCACCGTGCGTCTGGCCTGCGTGCCAGTTCGACGAGCAAGCGCACTCCGAATCCGGTGGCTCCTTTGGACAGAGACTGTCCGTCGGTGGTCTTCATGGGGCCGGCAATATCCAAGTGCGCCCACGGCGCCTCGCCCACGAAGCGCTTCAGGAACAGCGCGGCTACAATGGCGTCGCCGTATCTACTCTTGCCTACGTTCTGCAGGTCGCCGAACGTCCCCTTCACTTCGTCGTCATATTCATCCCACATAGGCATGGGCCACACGTGATCACCGGAAACGCGCGCCGCCTCAACCAGCCCGGCCTGAAGCTCTTCGTCTGGAGTGAAAAGCCCGGCCAGCTTCTCACCCAAAGCCACTACGCACGAACCTGTCAGCGTTGCCACGTCCACGATGAAGCGCGGCTTCAAGCGGGCGGCATAGGTAAGCGCATCGGCCAGAATAATGCGCCCTTCGGCGTCGGTGTTAAGCACTTCGATGGTCTTGCCCGACAGGCTTTTGAGCAGGTCTCCGGGCCGATAACCTGCCGACCCCGGCATGTTCTCCACTGCCGGGACCACCCCCGTAACATTCACGGGAAGTTTAAGCCTGGCTACGGCAGAGAGGGCGCCGATGACCGCCGCGCCGCCGAGCATGTCCAGATGCATGTCGCTAATCGACCCGGTCGGCTTCAAATTCAATCCGCCGCTGTCGAAAGTGACTCCCTTGCCGACGAATACGAGCGGCGCTTCACGCTTCTTGCCGCCGGCATACTCCATCACTATTAGCTTCGGTTCTTCGCTTGAGCCGTTGGCCACGCCCAGAATTCCTCCGGCCCCAAGCCGCACCAGCTCCCTGCGGCCCAGTACCTGAACTTTGAACTTATTCTCCTTGCCTGAAGCCTGCGCAACCTTGGCCAATGACGCCGGCGTCATTTCGCCGCCCGGCGTGTTGCCCAGGTCGCGGGCTTTGTTCACGGCTTCGCCTATAATCTGTCCCACCCGCACCCCCTCCCTCGCTTCCGCTAGGTGCTGTGCCGGAACGCTGACTGCCAACTCACGCACCGATACCGCCGATGCGTCGGGTTGCTTGTACTTATCGAAGTCGTATGCGGACATAACGGCATTCTCTGCTATGGCCTGGCCCAAGCGGTCCCACGGCTCACCCTTAACCTGCGCAGGCTCAAGCCACACTGCCGCACTGCGGCACCGCTCAGCCTTGGCTGCCTGTACAACGCGCCGGCTAAGCAAGGAAAACCGCCGCAGGCCCCAGGACTTTCGCTCCCCCAAGCCCAGCACCAAAAGCTTCCCGCGCCGCAAAGGCGCAGTCTTGGCTTCGCCCGATTTGCCGGTGAGTTCCTTGGTGCGCAGAAAGCGCACGACCACCGCCCGCTCACCTGCCGACAACAACTTCCAGGCCGGGTGGTTTTGCGGTCTTTCCCGTATGAACAAGGACAGAACGTACATATCCGCCCTCGGTCTTGATTGAGAAGTGATTGAAACGCGCATAAAAATACATTAAGACAACCTAATGCTGACTATACGGTGCTCAAGGACCTTTGGCAAATAAGAAACGGCCGAGAGGGTCACGTCGATTTTCACTCCCCACCATTAAGGAGTCGATCGAAACGTGCCTCTTCGGCCGCTGCGCCGCCCTTCAAAAGGGCGGCATATGTCGGGGACGCCAGACTTGAACCGGCAACCTTTGGCTCCCGAAGCCAGTGCTCTACCGATTGAGCTAGTCCCCGAACAAATATGCCCCATGAAGGACTCGAACCTCCGACCAGCTGATTAAGAGTCAGCCGCTCTGCCAACTGAGCTAATGGGGCGACGTATTGAACGTACAATGTTGTAGACCCGCCGGGACTCGAACCCGGATGCGCTCCTAGCAAGGAGCTGTCCTAAACCGTTAGACGACGGATCCAGTATAATTTCAGTAGCGGCGGAGGGGCTTGAACCCCCGACCTTCGGATCTTGAGTCCGATGTTCTACCAACCGAACTACGCCGCGATTTTGCGACTTGTGCACCCGGCGGGATTCGAACCCGCGACTTCCTGTTTATCAGACAGGCGCTCTAACCGACTGAGCTACGGGCGCTTTTGTTTGAGTGACATTGCTGTCGGGCGGGCAACTGGATTCGAACCAGCGACATCTTCCTTGGCAAGGAAGCGCTCTACCAGCTGAGCTATGCCCGCTGAAACACGAAGCGTTTCCGCACACTACCGCATGCTGGCCGCCGCGTCAAGACATGCCTGCACGCAGGATGCCGGTGAGGAACGCCAGAAGCCACAGCCCCCAAGCATATATCGAGCATCTATGGAACCAACGGGCCGCTCTTGGCGCGTGCAGTGAAACCAGGGCCCACACGAGGTGGGCGAACATTACGCCCAAGGCCGCGTATCCGCACCACTCGTGAAAAGTCCGGACGGCACCGGTCGCGTGAAACCACATTATGCCCGTGCCAAAAAGGTCACAAATGAATGCGGCCATGAACGTGCGAGTCATCCAACGCTTCAACGCTCCTTGTATGCGTTCAGACCAAATGGCGACGCTGTACAGGACAAGCGCCGCTACGATACAAGCCACGGCAACGAGTATGCTCACGGCGCCCCCTCATGATGTAAGTAGAATGAACGATGTCAGTCTACCTATTTACCCCAAGGCGCCGGCCTGCGTCAAGTTGGCGGCCGCTTCAGGTGTGGCGGCCGCACCAGCTGTAGTTCTTGAAGCTTCTCCAGCACCGCGGTCACAAAATCGTACAGCTTCTCGCGCGGAACGCCCTGCTTCACTACCAGGGAGAGCACGTACTCTTCCACTTTGTCGTAATCCCTTCGTAATTGTTCGTTTAGGTTACCCCAGGAAATCCCCTTGAGGGACACGGCCAATGATTCGTCGTACGGCAGCTCCCCCAGCTTCATGAGTACGGCTAGGCCCGGGTACGACAAATACTTTTGCCAGTACGAACCGTTATCGTTCGAGGCCATCTCGCGCTTCTCAAGGTCCCACTCCACGTCGTATTGCTTTTTTCTGGCTGACGAATACACCCTGGCGTGGGTCGCGTCCGCCAGCTCCACGCGCGCATCAGCCAGGGCGCCCAAAGCTTCATACACCTTTATACGCGGAGGCAGCTTCCAGAACATAGGCTACACGGTAAGCGACAGAATGAGCACGGAGATCACGGCGATGATGACACCGGCCAGCTGGTGGCGTTCAAGCTTTTCCTTGTTAATAAACAGTCCCAGGAGGACCGCCAGGGCTATGTAGCTCTCGGAGATCGTCGTGGCTATGGCGATGGGGATAAGGCTGGCCGCGAATGCATATAAGAGCCAAGCGGCGTTGTCCAACACGCACACCGCCACCACAGGTCCCGGGTGCTTCCTTATGTCGCGGAACAGCGTCCGCAGTTCGCCTTGCCATGCAAGGTAAGCGAGCGAGAGCAGGGTGAACACCAGATTGGTGAACCAAATGGCCATCATGGGCGATGTCTGCTGGCTGGAAACTCCCACCAGGAA
The DNA here is from genome assembly GCA_964566145.1 of uncultured Gammaproteobacteria bacterium. GTDB lineage: Bacteria > Patescibacteriota > Patescibacteriia > Veblenbacterales > UBA10138 > CAZMHN01. The sequence continues at coordinate 4,044 of CAZMHN010000024.1, read as the reverse complement.
ATTCACGCCGCCCATGATAATGGAGCCCACCACGGCCAAGAGCACGCCCGGCTCCAGCAGGCGCTCGTGGTAGTGCAGGTGCCGGCGGTGTTTGGTCACTGACAGCACGATGCCGCCGAAGGTGGCGGCCGCAAGGCCGAGTTGCATCGGCGTCAGCCGCTCGTTAAGGAATACTGCGGCCAGGGCCACGGCCACCGGCAGTTCGAACGCCAAGATGGGCTCAATGACCGCTATCTTGCCCTGCTTCAGCGCCTCGAAATCCAGTATGGCGGCCACGAATATCACCAAGCCAGTGACGGACAGCAACATTAGCCGGCCGCCATCCGCAAGGAGAGGGGCCACCTCGTCGTACACGAACGGAAACAGACCAATGACTCCGGCCAGGCCTATGAATATGAGCGTGCGGATGTCGCCGAACGCTCGCGTGGCGCGCTGGATGGAAAAATCCCCGAATCCCCAGCTAATGAGCGCGCCAAGAGCGGCTAGGATTCCCAGCATAGACTAATCCAAAAATTCAAACCGCGGCACGCGCCTGCCCTCTACCTCAATATGCTCCAGGAACATCTGCTTGGGGCGAACCCAGTAATGCCTTTCGGAGGCTCGCTCGCCTGTTGTGTGGCGATAAACCACGTACTCTTCCAACGTCTCACTGTGAAAGCAGGTACCCAAGACTTCCACCTCATCGCCTTTGTAATGACGGTATCTCCCCGGTTCCACGGGCTGTGATATTACTGGCTGAGCCGCGGACGTTGCCATAATTCAGGCTGTCTGCTCGAAAGCTACGGATGAATTCGCGAGCGAAAGTTTAGTTATAGAGTACAACAGGAGTACCCCGCCGATAAGCTGAACCGGGAAAAGCGCGGCGCCCAGGAATACCCAATTTATGACCACGGCCGCGAACGGGAACGTGAGCTCCGCCAGGGTCGCAGTGCTGGCCGGAGTGAACTTCAGGCCGCGGTAGTAAATGAACAACGAGATGAACCCGGCCACGACTGCAGTTATAGCCGCATAAATCCATTCTTTCGGGCTCGCCGAAGTGACTTCGCTAAGTTTCCCTGTCGTGCCAGTAAGCACGGATAGGAACACGAGCGCGGACAGGAAGCGCATTGCCGTAACGGCCTGAAAAGACGCTTTTTTCAGCAAGAGCCTGCCGAACACCGTGGATCCGGCCCACAGGAACGCGGCCCCCAGCGCCAACAGTACCCCGAGTGTCCCGCCGGCCAGCGACAGACCTTGCGGAGCAAGCTCAGGAAACGAGATAAGGTATGCGCCAGCGATGGCCGCAATGGCCCAAAACCAAAACTTCCGGGTAAGTTTCTCCCGCAGTATCACAACCGCCAGGCCGATGGCAATAAGCGGCTGCACCTTCTGGAGCAAAATGGCAACCGAAGGATTCACGTAGTGAAAGCTCTGCGTAAACAGCACTGTGGCCAGTGCGGAACCGCCGAAACCTACAAAAGCCACTGCGAGCCACTCTTTCCAACCAAGCTTTTTGCACTCCTTAAGGTGTGGCCACAGTGCGGCCAGCACCAGAGCCCCTATGAGCGCATGCTCCATGAACACGATGGTCGTGGAGGAAAGCCCGCCCGTAAGGTATTTCCGGAACGGGGCGTCGATGGCCCACAGGAACGCGGCCAAAGATACGAGCCACGGGCCGGTTTGGTAATTATTCATGATTATATGGTAGCCGAACTGCCGTGGTCGGCGCCACTGAAGAATTCCCTGGCTTGCCGAGAGTCGTTCTGCATCTGGGCCACCAACTCTTCGGCGGAGCCGAACTTACGGTTATCGCGCAATTTCTTTACAGCTTCAATTCCAACTTGGTCGCCGTAGACCGGAACCTGCCGACCAAGCAAATACACCTCGACCTTGCGTTCCGTTTCCCCGAACGTTACAGCCGGCCCGACAAAGAGCAAAGCAGACAAACACGCCTGGCTGAACTTGGCATACGCCAGATAAACTCCATCCTCAATTGCGCCCGGATCCGCATCCAGGTTGGCGGTTGGAAAGCCCAGGGTGCGTCCTCGCTGCGACGACGGTACGACCTTTCCCGCAAGAGTGAACAGCGTATCCATACCGCGGAATTTCTGCCGATTCCTACGAAAACCAAATCGTCTACTGCTCCGGCCTGATGTTTATCTCCTGTTCTGCCTGGCGCGCCAAATCCAACAGTATACCCATTTCCTGAGCTGAGAATTCTCTCGGTTTTATGTCTTTTATGCAAAGGACGCCGACCGGAAGGCCGCTCGGCTTGTGACGCAGAGCGACCCCGGCATAGAACCTGATGTACGGACTGCCGACCACGCTGGGATTGTCCGCAAAGCGGGGATCCTTCAAGGTGTCGCCTACAATAAAAATCTCCTTGGACAGCATGGCATGCCCGCAGAAAGATACATCACGGCCGCCTTGCTTGGTTTTCAGCCCTTGGCACGATTTATACCACTCACGGTCGCGGTCAACCAAAGAGATCGTCGAGATCGGCACGTGCAACTGTTCCGTCGCCGCTTTGGTTATACGGTCAAACCGCTCCTCAGGCTGTGTATCGAGTAAGCCTAACTGCGCCAACACATTCAGGCGCTCGTCTTCTCTGGGATGCTGAGATGGTGACTGCATGCTCCTCCTCTCTATCCTCCTCTTAGACTGTTCATTTCAAGTATATATGGCTATTCCGACGCCGTAAACCGCCCCCGCACTGTTGCTGGGAGAGGACTCTGCCTCGCGGTTGCGTATGCTGTCGCAACATCACTCCGGCGTTCTCGTCCTCACGCAAGCCAAGCAGTTGGCTTGCTGGTGCCGGGGAGAGGACTCGAACCTCCAACCCTTTTCAGGGACTAGCTCCTAAGGCTAGCGCGTATACCAATTCCGCCACCCCGGCCCGAACGTAATCAATTGTACCACTGTAAAAAATACAGCGCCCGTGAACCTTAGTGGTTACGGGCGCTTTTTTCAAGTGCCGTCTTTCTTTTTACCAACCGAGCGGACGGAATCTTGGCGTGCCCCGGGTAGCATCTATACGCACGGCAGGGAATGGGAACTTGAGCCAGCCGAGAAGCCTGGTCCACCACGCGTCATGGTACCTGGTCAGGTCCAAGCCTAATGATAACCAGACTACTACCGGTACGTCCTCACTGCCGTGCGAAGCAGTGTGGTAGGCAGCCTTGGACAAACCGATTTCAATGCATAATCCCTTCAGGAACTGCCAACTGCCCAGGTCTTTGCCCTCGGGAAACAGGTTGACGCTGAGCCAATTCGTTTGCCCGCCATAGTCCTTGATCCAGAAGTAATTCGGGTCGCCGGCAAAAGGCCTCCCGGTGGGTACAAACGACCATCTCAGTTGAACATTCGTAAACCACGGCCACAGCACACGCAGAGGTATGAAGCTCGCGCCCAACATGCCATAACCGACATCGCCGGGGTCGAAACCGAAACCAGGACCGAACCCCTCGTGCCACTCGCGAAATATGTGGAACACCGAGCTGGTACCGAACGCCAGCCAGCTAGCTGTAACCTCGTCGAACCCAGACCATAGGTAAAGCTCATAATCTATCATGGCTTCAAGGTACCCGGTGCCCATGTGACCACCCTTGTCCAGATGAAGTCCCTGGTCCATGATTTTCCACTCCGTACGGAACGGCTGCCAACGCTGGCCCATGTATTCCCGATTAGTCACAATCGCTTCGCCTACAAACCCAGCGGCAACAAGAACCCGTCTGATGGTGTAATCAGGCTGATTCTCTGTGTGTACCGGCTGTATCGGCTGCTCCGACAGGTATTTTGGAGTTAACCACTCATCCGACATCCTGCTGGTGCCGCAGAATAACGTTGTATCCTCGCACTGGGACATAGCCGGATGAACGACTATTACCGCCAACACTGCCACGAAAGCAACGAAAGGTCCCATGGCTCCCTCCTTAGTATGTGAAATATCTCTGTGGGTTTATTTTGTGGGCCAATCTTACCCATACCCGCCCACCCCAGTCAAGCCTCCTCCTGCCTCACATATCAGTTGTGGACGACCGTCTACAACTGAGGCTGGGAACTTTC
>CAZMHN010000023.1:0-12345 GCA_964566145.1 uncultured Gammaproteobacteria bacterium | reverse complement strand
GCACCCCACCTCCTGCGTTCTTTCCACACCGCCACCACATGGTCGTCGTCGTGCCACACCGATCTCAAATCCACGATGAGCGGGGGGTGCCCCAACAGCCTCAGGCACAAGGCCCCCAGGAGCGCGCCTTCGAAGCAGTGCGCCGTGTTCTCTCTTATGACGCGCCTAGGCGACATTAGGGTGTCTCCGTGCACTTCGAAGTTGCCGGGCAAACTTTCCAGGAAGTCCTGTATCTTTTTCGGGCTTGTCAGCGGCCGCAGGCGCCTGAGCTCCGCCGGCGTCAGGCCGAAATCCATCCGTTGTCTTCGTTCAGCACCCACGGCTATTCCCCTATGCTCGATGAACGACTGCCGACGCGAACAGCGGCCGAGAATCTTGCATCTCCGCCGCACTTCCCGACCATATCGTACACCGTACCCTCCGAATGATTCGGTGATTTCATATTGCTTATTATAGCATATTTATCTTATTTTTTCAATGAATGTAACAAATGAAAACTGAAACATGCTACACTCTAACTACGTTCTACTCTTGCGAGAACAGAACCTAACCAATCTAACCCAGAATCACCATGCGCAAGCATTCACTCATGCTCGGTGCGGCGCTTACGGCCCTATTCATGGCCGCGCTCGTCGCGCCCAGCTATCTCAAAGCCGAATCGGCCGCGCCCGACCCGGTTTCTAACGAAAGCGAAGAAGCTGTTGTGACCTCGCCCTCGGACGACGCCCTGACCCGCGCGGCCAAACTAAGGCGCGCCTGGGTCACGTACCGCGAGGCCGACTCCGCGGTCATCTACGCCATCACTAAGGCCAAACAAAAGCGCGCCGTACAAACGCTGGACTTCTTCACGGCTTTCAATGCCAACTACCACATCATGGTGGTGGCTAAAGGCAGACTCGACCGGTTCCCGACGGGCGACCCCATCACTTCCGCTTCCGGCCTCAACCCCGATGACTTTATCAAGGCACCGTGGCGCTGGCGCCTAGTGAAGGTGGAAGGCAACCCGGCTGTGTATCTTATTTCGCCGGACGGCAAGAAGCGCGTAGTCATAGCCGAGGGCGTGTTTCACCGCTTTGGCTGGGAATTCAGGGACGTAGAGGTAATCACCCAGGCCGAGCTCGACTCCTATCCCGCTGACGCGTCCGTAACGGACGACACTGTGTTCCAGGAAGAAGTCGAGGTGGACACTACGCACAAGCGTTTGACCAAGGAAGGGCTTTTGAAGCGCTTGATGCTGAAAGGCAGGGAGCTCATACGACAAAGGCTTGTGAAGGCTATAGGTTCGAACGACGTTTACATCATCATGGCCGACGGCACAAGGCGCAAGATACTATCCGAGGCCGTGGCTAACCGCCTGAAGCTGAATCTCAAAGAGATAACCGAGGTGACGCCTGAAGAGCTTGCGGCCATACCCGAAGCCGCGCCAATAGACATCTCCACGGTGGTACCAAACTTGAACCTGAAGGCCGAGGATTAGTCCTTTCGGACCCCAAACACCCCGGGATACCCCGGGGTGTTTGGTATATCCCCGCCTGACATCCTGCCACCCTGCCGTACCCGAAAGCCGGCGTGGCGACTTTTGCGCCGCTTTTCTAGAAAAGCGGCAAACCTGCTTCCCTTAGAGAAGCAACGCCCTGTGCTATACTGTACCGGTATGCGACGATACTTCGTGGCTGTATTCCTGACGCTGGCGGGCCTTGGGCTCGCCTGGAGCGCTCACGCGGCCAGCCTGCCCCAGCAAAAGCTCCAGTACCAGGATTTTTCCGCTTGGTACGCGGCGACGTACGATCTGAAACAGCTCCCGTTCCGGGCCGGAGCGCTGTTCGACCAGGCCACCGGCCTTCCGCTCTACTTCCACCAGGAGCGGAACCCCATGCCCACGGCCAGCCTTATAAAGCTAGTGACCGTAGGCACGGCCATGCGCCTGCCGCACGAGTGGTTCACAAAGCTTGCGCTGACAGAGGAAGACAACGAAGGGCTCCTCCGGCCCTACGTGGGCAAGTACGACCGCTTCTCGCTCCTGAAGCTGGATGCGAACGACACCATCACCCTGGAACAGGCGCTGGCCTCGGTCCTCATCGGCTCGGCTAACAACGCGGCGGTAGCCTTGGGTCGGGCCCTGGGGCTTGACCGCCTGAGCTTCATTGCCGCCATGCGGGAAACCGTACGGGAGTGGGGCCTCCAGCACACGACCGTGGACGAGCCTTCAGGATTGTCCCTCCAGAACGTCTCCACGGCCGAGGACATGGCCTTGTCGGCCTGCCAGGTGTACAAGGACTTCGTCCCTTCGTACTACGGCTCTTCCCCTGCCGTTACGTTCACCACCGGGAACGGCACGGAGAAGACCGTGGCCCACACCGTGCATGACCTGCGCGCCAACCCCAGGCATTACTTCGGTGCCAAGACCGGGTACCTGACCGAAACCCAGTACCACATAGCGGCCGGCATCATAACGCCTTCAGGCAGGCGGCTGTGCGCCGCCGTGCTTTCCTCGCCCACGCGCGCCGAAAGCGAGCACGCCTTGAACGCGCTTAGGGAGTGGGCCGACGTCATGTACGCCTGGCCCTCGGACTAGTTGTCAGCGCGCAATTCAGCCAAAACCAAATAGCGCTTCAGGGCGGTGCCTACGGGATAGCTGGTCTGCAAGGTCAGCATTTTTTTGCCGTCCGTATCTTGTGACAGATATTGGGTGGCGTCGGCCGCGACCACCTTGCCTTCCGTGACCGCGTAAACGAACTCTGTGCCGGCCGCGTCCTTCAGCACCACTTCATCCCCCGCCTCAAGCTCGGGCAGGCGCGCGAACACTTTTTTGTAATTGCCCTCGCGGTACCTGTAGTCGGACGAGTGGCCGAATATGAACACATTGCCTGGCTGTCCCGGATTGGCCGTGCCCGGGTAATGGACCACGCCGCCTTCCAGCGCCTCCTGGAACATGTTCTCGTCCGCCTTATCCACGTACACCAAAGGCGCCGTAAGCCCGAGCCTGGCTATGGCCACGCTCCCGGCCACGCGTATGCCGGCGGTTATAGCGGCGGCCGCCTGCCCCTCAGGCCGTTCCTCGCTCTCGGAAGCCTGGTCAGGCAACAGGCTTGCCTGCTCGTGGACCTCAGGTTCGGGCGGCGGCGGCATAATCGCTTGAGGCCTGTTCTCCCACCGGTCATTCGCATACAGCGCCAGCGCCGCAGTCACCAACACCACTGTAGCTATGGCGGCCTCTTTGGTCATAAATTTGTTCACCTTGTCCACAAAGCTCATACCGATTCAGTATAACCCAAGACGGCCCCCTATGAGGGGCCGTCTTGATCGAAATGCTGATTATGACCGCCTTATCTTGCGGCGCTTGAACAGCGGCGCAAGCCAGGTGAGAAGCAAAGCCCCCTGGGGCATGGCGCCTGTCCTGGGCAACGTGTCGGCGGCTCCCAACACCTGCGGCGCGGGACTTGTGGCTATAGTGTCAGTAGCGCCCAGCACACTGGGGGCAGGCGCCGCGCCCGCAGGCACGTACGCCAGCTCGATACCGGTGGTCTCCGGACTGCCGTGGGACACTGGCCTGAAGTAGTAAGGCGTACCTGCCGTCAGTCCGCCTACCGTTACGGCGTGACGGGTTACGAACGACGCGTCCTCGGCGGTCGTGAAAGCGTAGCCGTACATGTTCGGACTGCCTACGTAGGGGTGCGAAACCGTGTCATACACCACGCGCGAAGCTGACGGGTGGTTGGTGTCCCAGGTTATGGTAATGCTGGCGCCGTCATCAGCCGCCTGCATCTGTTCCTGGCTGATGATGAGCTGATACGAACTGCCGCCGCCTCCCCCGCCGCCCGAGGAACTGGGCTGTACGGCACCGCCATCGTCCTCAGGTTCAGGAACCGCAGTCGTGGCCGTTATCTCTTCCCCGGCCGATTCCGGAGAACCGTGGGAAACGCCGCGCAGGTAGTAAGTGGTACCGGACGCAAGGCCGCCGATGGTAACCGAGTGCGCCGTCACCATGGGAGAAACGTCGGTTTCCTCGGTGCTGTTGGCGTAGCCGTAGTTCGGCGCCGCTCCCAGATCAGGATGGCTTACAATGTCGTAAACCGCGCGACTGGTGGCTTCGTGGTCCGTGGTCCAGGTCAGGGTTATGGAATCGGTCGTGACCGAAGCCACTGTTTGGGCGGAGATCTGCGGAGCGACCTCGAAGGTCTGCCAGCCGAAATACGGGTAGCCGTCGTTCTTGCCGGCGTCAATGGCCCAGACGCTTCCAAAATCCCAACCTACGAACGAAGCTTGCTGCTTCATCAGCGCGTCAGAAAGTCCGTGGCTGTCGTCGCAATTCACGCCTCCCATGGCGCTGGAACCGCACATATTCGTAAGACCGGAAGTGTCCACGTCCCAATACCCGCCTGTTTGACTACTACCGTCATACTGCCAGCCAATGAGCCCGCCGTTGCCGCTGGATGCGGCCGCCACGGAATATGAATTTATCACCAAGGCGCTGTAGGCGTTCAAGCCGACGACGCCGCCGGAATTGCTCGAGCCGGCAACAGAACCTTTGGCATAGCTGTCCCTTATCCTGCCTGACTTGCTCGAGCCGGCTATCCCTCCGACGTAGGTATTGCCGCGCACCGTCATGTCAACGTAGCACCGTTCAATCGTGCCGCCGTTGCTTCCCACTATTCCGCCCACCTCTTGATAGTCGGAGTCCACCACGCCGGTGACGTAGCAATCCTGAATGGTTCCCTGGCTCCAGCCTGCCAATCCGCCGGCGTAGCCCTGGCCGTGCACGTCCACGTTCTCCAGTCCCAGGTTGCGTATGACGCCGGTGGATTCAACATAGCTGAACATGCCCCAGTTGCTGTTCGGGGTGGCAACGGTCAAATTCAGAACTTTGTGGCCGCCGCCGTCCAAAGTACCGGCAAAACTGCCTATGGCGCGGAAGCGGTAACCGGCGCAGTCTATATCCTGCGTCATATAGTAGACGCCGGACGAGCTTATGCTTTGCAACTCAGAACAAGTTGCCAAAGGATACGCGTGCCGCACCGTGTACGAGCCGGTAAAGGTCTTGTCCGCATTGTTGGTCAACAGCACCGTAACAGTGTGTTCGCCGGGCTGGGTTATGGAAATGTAGCCCCAGGTTTCTCCGGCATGGCTGGAGGGCGGGCCCAGCACAGCCAGGCTTATGTCCAGCCACTCGCCGCCGTCTATCTGGTACTGTGCCGACTTCTTGCCCGAAGGCCCGAAATCTATGTTTGACAGTATAAAGTTGAAATCGCTGGTGAACCATTCTTGTGTCCAGCTGGTATCGTTTTGCGTGCCCTCCACTGTCGGCGCAGGCTCCTCCACCGCGTTGTCTATCGCTCCGTCGCAGTCGTTATCAACGCCGTCGCCATTGACCTCCGGGCACTGGTAAGCGCAATTGTACTGGTCACAAGTATTGCCAACGCCGTCTTGGTCGTCGTCTGCCTGGTCGGCATTGGCTATCATGGAACAATTGTCGCACCCGTCCCCTATCCTGTCGCCGTCCGCATCTGCCTGGCTGGGGTTCGCCAGGTTGGGACAATTGTCGCACATGCCGCCTATGCCATCGCCGTCAGCATCCGCCTGGTCTGAATTGGCCACCATCGGGCAATTATCACAGACGTCCCCTATGCCATCAGCATCTGCGTCCGCTTGGTCCAGGTTGGCGACCGTCGGACAGCTGTCGCACGCGTCGCCTACGCCGTCGCCATCGGCGTCCTCTTGCCCGGGATTGGCCGTGCTGGGACAGTTGTCTGTTGAATCTTCAACCAAATCGCCATCCGCATCACTGATCGCAACGCCGGCGGAAGCGAACTGATTAGTAACGACCGGATAGACTAACTGCAGGGTAAGCGCGAGCGCGGCGGCAATGGGCAACACAAAACTGCCGGTCAATGCCTTCAGGCATCGCACGGCCGTTTCGCCTCCCCACGCCGTGTGCACCCGCTCCGTCCTGCGGACGCGGCGGTACGACATAGGTTTCTATGCTAAAGAGCTAAAAGACTGAGAATCAACCAACTAAGGATAGCCTATCCTACGCCAAAATGCCATCTGCCGTCAACGTGCTTTTTCCACAAAAAACGCATCCCAAAAACTCCTCCGACCTTCACCAAGCAGACAAGCCTAAAGTACGACACGAACCAGGCCTTACGGCGCAGGTTCTGGCGCGGGTTCAGCCGGAGGCTCGACGGCGCTGGAATCGCCGGCCGCTTCCGGCTCCGGCGCTACCGGCGCAGGCACAGCAGGTTCAGCCGGCTGTTCCGCCGGGGCAGGCTCCCCTGCCGGTTCCTCTGCAGGCTCATCGGCCGGGACAGATTCTGCGGTTGCAGGCTCGGTCGTTTCCGCCGGCTCCACTTGTACGTCCACGTCGCCGCCTATCGCCTCGGCGTTGCCCTCGGCCGGAGCGGCCGGCTGTTCAGTGTTGTCAACGACCTCAGCCTGCTCTCCCGTACCGGTTCCGCTCATAGGCGCTTCGGTGTCGGCTGGCGTTTCCGCCGGCTCTTCTTCCGGCACGTCGTCGGAATCGTCGCTCACCGGCTCCTCGACAACAGGCTCCTCCGCCGGCACGCACTTGGCCACCGTCTCTTCCACTTCCACCAAGGCTTCCTGCTCCAGGCTTTGGGCCCAGGTCTCGGCCTCTTCCGCCACGGCCTCCGGGCTCGCGCCCGAAGCCTCGGCCTGCTCCAAAGCCTCGCTTATGTGCTCGGCCTCTGCCTGCTTTTCCGCGCCGTCGGCCGCGTCCAGGGACAGTTCCGGCACTATCTCATGCGCGTTGGAACAGCCGTCCGCCGGCAGCATCTGCAGGCGCTCCAGCACTATCTGCGGCATTTCCTCCAGCATCCACAGCGGCGGGTCGTACACCGGCTGAGTGGTGGCCACGCCCTGGGCCATGACGTTCTCCGGCCCGGTGGCGATTATGCGGATCCACACGTCGCCCACGAAGCCGAAAGGCGTGGTGAAGGTATGCACCCCGTCGTTCTCGGTCTGGCTCGCCACCACCATGGTGCTGTCGCCAGCGTCTATCACATGGTTCTGGTTCTCGTCCTGCAGGTACAGAATGTCTATCTTGAGGTCCGCGGCCGGGCCGTTCGGGTTGGCGGCGGTCCAGAGAATGTCGAAAGTCTCGCCCCAGCCCCACACCAGCACCGACGGGTCGGGGTACACAATGGTCACCACCGGCATGGCCAGGGTCACCCAGTCCGAAGGCTGGTCCGTGTCAAAGCCGGTGGGCTTCCTGGTCAAAGCCGTGCCCTCGGGAGAATCCGGCACCCCGGGGTTCCAGCCTTGCGCGTTCCAGTTCAGCCACCCCGTGTCCGGCGTGCCGTAGTTCATCTGGTCCACGATAAGCCCGTCCGGCCGCCTTACGCTCACCATGTCGGCCGAGTTCGAAAGGCCGTTGCCGATGGCGCTATTCAGCACTATCTTCACCACTCCCGGCGGCACGCTCCAGAAATCCCAGGTGGTGGGCTTCGAAGTCACCACGGCGAAACCGAAGCTCGGAATGGGCGGGGTGTTGTTCGGTACGGTGTCGCACGCCTGCCCGTCGCAGATCTTCCAGCCGGAAACGTCCAGGGGAACCTCGGTCTTGTTGTACAGCTCCGCCCATTCGTTGTCGTTCTCGGCTCCCTTTTTCTTGCCCACGTCGTAGTACACCTTGTTTATGAGCACCAGCGGCTTGTCGCACCGCACCACGCCGCCCGGCACCTGGGTGGTGACTATGAGGGCCGAAAGCTTGGCCGAGTTCGAAATGCTCTTGAACTCCAGGTCCAGTACGCCGTCCATCACCTGGGCGGTCACGAGCACGTCGTAGGCTCTGGCAAATCCGCCCGCGGCCTGATAAATGTCCAGGTAAGTAATAACGGTGACGCCCTCCGCCTTCACGTCGAACAAGCGCTGTCCGGCTTCCTGCCAGAATATCTCCGCGAACTTCAGCGTCACTTTCTGCTCGCCTGCGGGCACCGGGATGTGGTAGGACAGGTCGTCGCCCCAGCGCTCGGTTTGGTACAAAGCGTCGTCGTCGGTGTTCTCAATATCCACGGCGTTGCCGTAGGTGGTGCCGCCGGTGTAGTACTGGTCGGCCAGGTAGGTTATGCCGTCCGTACCAAGGTATTCCGGGCCGCCGGCGTTCAGGGCCAAAACCTGCGTTCCGCCCTCATTCGTGTTCACCGCCTCCACCCGGTTCTTCATGGCCTGCAATTGGGCGTTGGTGGCCGCCATGTTCTGCACAAGGGCGTCGGCCTGGTCGGCCAGCTCATCCAAGGTAATGTTCTCGTTCGGGACCGAAGCCTCCCCGCTTCCGAATAGGGCGAGGTTGAACTTCAGCGCCAACAGCTGTTTCTTCAGCTTGTTGCGCATCACGTTGTCCGGCAGGGCGAACATGGCGTCGGCCTCGGCGCTGTCGTCCACGCTCTCACCGCCGACGGTCTGCGAAAAAATGCGGTCCTCGGGGTGCGTTTTCCAATACCCCATGCTCCTCACTTCGAAAGTCTCGCACCGAGGCTTTAGTTCCGCCGTCACGTTCACCACGTGCGCCTCGAAAGCCAGAAGGGGTATGAGCGAATGCATGAGCAAAGCCAGGGCCGCGAACAGCACCACTGCGCGCCTGAGGCCGGGCGCGAACGCGGCGCCGGCCGCGCTTCCCATGGCGCGCGTCAGCTTCACGGCGAAGCCCGCGCCCGCCGGGCGCTGTTCGAAAGACTGGCTGGCTTGTGGCTTCTGCTCGCTCATGAAAATAAAGTTAGCGGATGCGCTTGCCGACTGCCGTCGTAATGGAGCCAAGGTAAGGAATGTGGACCGGCTTGCCGCCTGAGAACGTGAGGGCCTTGCCCACTATTTGGTCGTACGTCACGGGCGCGTCGTCGGAAAAGTTGGCGTCGCCCTTGGTCACGAACGTGTCTTCAAGGAGCTTCGTAACGCGGTGGATGACGAACCCCTTGCCGTCGGCGCCGCGCCACACCACAATGTCGCCTTCGCGTATGGTGTCCTTGGTCTGCCCGCCCTGGATGAACACCAGGTCGCCTTCCGAAAGCGCGGGCCACATCGAGCCGGAAGTGATGGCGGCCATGGGGTACGGAGTGTCGAGCCAGCGTGAAAGCCCCTTGGGCAAACCGTAAAGCACGCCGACGAAAATTCCGACGTATATCACCAGTTCAAGGACGATTTTCAACCCCTTCTTGAGCGCTGGGTGCATAGGACTGTACGGCTGGGGCTCAAAAGCCCTACAGCCCGAAGGTTGGTATCTTGAACACGTACACCCGGCCGGTGTAATCCTTGTTCACTTCAGCCGAAGCCGGCACGTAGGTGAGGAACTCTATCTTGGTCGATTCCTTGGGCGCCAGCCTGAACGCGCTCTTGCCTTCCTCAATGTCCATGAGGCCGGAAATGGAGCCGGTCTTCCACACCAGCACGTACACCGGCATGAAAGTGCCGTTCTCCAGAGACACGCGCCGCACGGCGGAAGTGCCGCGGGCCAGGTCGCCGAAGTCCAAAGCCTGGTCCGTGGGGTTCACGCCCACCTTGCCTTCGCCTTCCACCACTTTCACCAAGGCGCGGTACTTGTTGGCGTCAAGCGAAACGTAGAAAGTGAACAGGAACAGCACGCCGATTATGATGAGCACCGCCTTGTCTTTGGCGCGCAAAGGCTGGCCGGTGGTCTTCTGCCACCACGCGCCGAAGCTCCACTTGGGCTTGGCTGAGCCCGCGGGCGCTGTGTTCTGCTGAGGCTGTAGGATGTCCTCCATACTGGTTAGGGTGATTAGCGGGTTAGTAGCGCACAACTCTATCAGTATAACCCGCTTTTGGCAAGCCTTAGAAGATGCTAGTTACCTCCACCCACAGGTCACAGCCGAACGTCTGCCCTTGGCCCACAGGGTCAGCCATGTACACGGCCGGGTCGGCTGATGGGTTGTGGGAATGCACGAACGCGGGCCAGTCCTGGGCGCACATGCCTTTGTAGCACGGCACGGCCATGTCTATGGTCCAGGTATCGGCCGGGTCGTTGCCAATGGTGGTGCCATTGGGGTTGAACTTCACTAGCTTGCCGTAGGCGTACTGGGTCAGCGGATCGTGGAACGCCGGAAGGCCGGTGTCGTTATTCGCGTTCACGCCCGTGGACGGCGAGTTGTCCGGATGCTTCGAAAGGTACGGGCACAGGAACGGGCGCATGGCGGCGCCATCCGGGCACACGAAAGCTCCGGTCTCGTCCTCCCCCACCTGCACCAAAGCTCCGGCTTCGCTCACGCATTGGGGCTTTTGCTTTATGACGTAGTCCACTCCCCGGTGCTCGGTCTGTGTGGCCGAGGAGAACGCCTGGGAGAAAGAGATGAAGAACTGGGTTTCGAAGTACTCCTGCGGGAACACGGTGCCGAAACTAAGCAGTTCCGGGTGCACGAACAAGGCGTTGTCTATCTGCGCCGTCACGTTTATGACGTGCGCTTCGAACGCGGCCACGAACGGCAGGGCCACCACGAACGCGATGGCCGCTACCAGTGCTACGAATGTCCGCTTCATACCCTGTGGCGTCCGCCTGCCGCGGCTAGACCGGCGGCTGTAAACGGTTCCGAATATTGGTCACTTCCAGCCACAGGTCGCACCCGAACACGGCGTGCTGAAGCGCCGGGTCGGCCTTGTACGCCTCGGGGTCGGCGTTCGCTCCGTCCTCGGAGAACGTGGCTACGAACGTGGGCCAGTCCTGGGCGCAGAAGCCCCTGAAGCAAGGCACCTTAAGGTCGATGTTCCAAAGGTCGGCTGTGTCCCCGCCGGAGGAAGTGAGCACCCCCCATACCTTGCTGTCGAATGACATGGCCTTGGCCAGGTCCCAGGCCCCTGGGAGGCCGTGGAAGGCCTTTATGCCCGGGCCGTCGTTCTCGGTATTGTCGCCGTCGGCCGACATTTCATGCTTCGAAAGGTACGGACACAGCAAAGGCAACATGACATAGCCCTCATCAGCGCACTTGAACGCTCCGTTCGCGTCCTCGGTCACAAGGCCGAAGTCATCGTACGAAACAGGCTCTATGATGGCGCCGGCCTGGTCCCTGACCGGCAGTCCGCACTTGGGCTTTTGCCGGATGATGTACGAAACCGTGTCCACGCGGCCGGTACCCTTCATTTGCACGTTGTCCAGGAACACGCCCAGGCTGTCGTTCGTGCCGGCTCCTGCGAACTCAACCTTGGTGGAAGCCGAAGCGGCCTGGAACACGTCCACGTACAAAGTCCAAAGCGTGCCACTGCCTCCGGCCGTGGGGCCAAGGTGCCTTATCTCCGTGCCGTTCACGCGCACGCTCATCTCGTTCTCGGAAGCGCCGGTGTTGGGGCGGGGCGAGAAGTAGTAAGACAGCACGTAGGTTTGGCCCGGGGTGGTGGGGATGTTCTGGTAAATGTTCACCAGAGCGGGCTCGCCGCTTTGCGGGCTGGAAGGGCCGTACCAGTCAGCGTCCAGCTCGGCGTACTGGTTGCCTTCCTGCGCCAGCCAGGTGGGGTTCACCAGCTCGTGGTACTCGGCCAAAGCCGGCTCAGGCCGCGGCAGTCCGCCGTAGGTGGGCGCGCCCGGCTCCCAGGCCACGCTCCAGCACAGGCCTTCGTACCCGTTCGGGAATATTTGCCACTTGGCGGCATTGGTAACTTCCGGGATTTCGAAACTGCCGTTGCAAATGAGGTTCTGCGTGCCCTGCGACTGCTCCAGGAACGAGCCTGACAAGGAAACGTCGAACGTTTGGTCCAGCTTTTCCTGCGGGAACACCGTGCCGAACTTCATCTCCTTCAAGGGCACGGACAAAGCGTTCTCGATTTTTGCCGTAACGTTCACCACGTGCGCTTCGTAGGCGGCGAACATGGGGAGCAGTGCTATGGCCATGAGGCCGGCGACCGCTGATAAGAGTACCTTCTTCATAAGCATGCTGGCTTTTACAAGCCTCAAACAATGAACGCGGGTAAGGGAGGTGTTGATTCCTCATCCCTCTCCCCGCTTACGCAGGGAGAAAAGGAGTAATCAACGATTACTATCCAGGCGGGTTTACACCGCTCACCTCAAACCAAAGGTCGCAACCGAACACCTTGTGCTCGTTGCTGATTGGCTGGATGTACTTGGTCGGGTCGGCGTTGGGGTTCAGGCCGTGGACGAACGAAGCCCAGTCCTGAGCACAGTAACCGCCAAAGCAAGGTACTGACAAGTCTATGGTCCAGTTATCTACGGTGTCATTGGCTGTCTTGGACAGATAGCCAGCAGTATCAAGGTAGGAGATGTCAGGAGCTCCCGAGGCGTCGTGTTCCACTGTGTCTGATTGGTGGAACGAAGGGGTCGATTCGTCATTCGGCACATCCTTATCAGCCTCTTTGGAGATGTACTCACAAAGG
>CAZMHN010000022.1:0-12473 GCA_964566145.1 uncultured Gammaproteobacteria bacterium | reverse complement strand
AAAAATTTCTTACAACCCTGGATAAATACCCTTGAAGGATATCTTGCTGAGAAGACGATAAAAGACAGGCTTGAAACCGAAGGTTTATTTATTGAAACAAGGTCACAGGGAGCTGGCGGTGATTTGAATATACTAGTTGGTAAAAAGGATGGCTCTGGTGAGAAGGCTCACATTATTATCGATGGAGATACCTGTGATATTAGGGTTGAGGATAATCAGTTAGCTCCAGAAGAAGTAATAAAAAAAATAGAAGTAGTACTTACATTACCGAGCGGAAAGAAAATTAAGAACGCAAGAGGTTTGATAGAAGAGATGGAACAAATGGCCACCCCAAAATCTATCGTTTCTCAGAGTGTACCCATTATAGAAGTCAAACCAGACACAGCGGTTAACGATTTTGGAAGATACGATGCTGTAAATATTTTTGTACAAAATCAATCGACTGACCCATTAATTATTGAAGAGTGTACGTTTGATGGAGTCCCAACAAATCATGGGAGTAAGAAGCTGAACCAAAATGACGTATTTCACTTCGATGTAGTAAAAAAAGAGCACCTAATAGACGATTATGAACCTTTATTCATACTAAGGGTTAGAAAGCAGACTGGTGAGATGTTTACATTTACAGCTAAGTTAAGAATAAAACTATTTGGTAATCGGTTTGATTTGCAGGTACCAGGTGAAGAAACAATTCAGCCTGGATAAGAATGCATTGTTAGATTATAAGACTATCCGGTTACAAACTTCGCATAACTGTCAGGGGTACCAAAAACAGGCCGGGTGGCCTGTTTTTTATATCTCCAGTGTAAGTGCCTGCTCAAGTGGACCAGGTATGAACTGTTTTTTCTCCTCCTCTGAAAGACCTCGCAGTTTTTCTTTTGACCAAAACTCCAAACTAGTTGCTTTCCCTTTTTCAAGTATCAAGTCCTGGCCAGGGGGTAACTTATAAAGGAATACTTTCCTGATTGCATTGTTCGTCGTCCCCGTTACCTTATCTACTCCTACCCGGCGCTCCATCTTCCAGTAAACCAAATTTTCCTTCTTAGCTTTTATCCCTGTCTCCTCTTCAAGCTCCTTCAGGGCGCTATCGTCGTACGTCATTCCAAGGTCAACGTGGCCACCCACGGACGTATCGAGCAGATTTGGGAAGGTGTCCTTGTGTGGGCCGCGTCTCTGAAACAAGATTTCGCCGTTCGCATTGTAGACCCAAATCCGTACCTCCCTATGAAGTAGGCCCTTCTTATGTATCTCTTCTCTTGTGGCCTGATTAACAACCTCGCCCTGGTCATTCACCACCTCTAACAGCTCTTTGTAGTCTCTCATAAACCTGCCTACACCCTCTGCTTCTCCGTCACCCAGAATCCTAGGTACTTGCCTAACATAAGCCTGGTTTGGGCGTCGGTGGAAGGAATGGCGCCGAAGAGGAGCATGCACGGCGGGAACAGCGCCCACTGCAGGGCCATGCTCCCGTACCACCAGCGCGAGCGGTGCGGCGGCCGGGGCGGCAAAAGCTTTATGGAGGCTATGGCGCTGAAAATGAGCCCGACCATGGCTATGGTCATCAAGACCTCCAGCACCCGCGGCGCCAGGTGGGCGAGGAGCGAAGCCGGGGCGTCCCTATCCACGAACTCTAGCGGCAAGCGGCCAAGTATGAATATGATGATGGGGGCGGTGGCCCAGGAGTACACGCCTTCCAGCTGGTTCCACACGTAGCGGAACTTCTTGGTGAAAGGAATGCTCTTGGAGCGCCAGAAGTGGTAGGCCATGTACGGGAAGTTCTCCACGCCGTAGGCCCACCTGCGCTGTTGCTTGTACTGGTTCACCACGCTGCGCCAGAACGAGCCGGTGTACACCGTGTCCATGTATATGGGCAGGTACAAAGGCGTCACGCGGTAGTTGCCGTCGTAGCGCACGAAGCATTGCAGGAATATGCGCGAATCCTCTGTCACGATGTCGTTCTGCCAAAAGCCTACGTCCACCAGCGCCTGGAACGGCATGGAGTGGGATGAGAACGTGAACAGCCTTTCTGGGCGTGCGAGGTCCGTGAAAAGCCAGAACGTGGTGGAGCTCGCAATGACGCGCATGAGAGCGGGCGAATCCCAAATGTTGTTGTTGTACACAGCCACGGGCTGGTAGCTGGAGTGCAGGTTGTCCGGCGTGGTGAGGTAGGTGTAGGCAAGATAGGCGAAGTAGTTCACGTGCGGGCACGAATCAACGTCGAACGAGGACACGATTATGTCCTCATAAGGTATTTTCATGGAATCTATAAATTCCTGGGCCTGCCTGCCTGCCCAGGCAATGTTGGCGCCCTTGCCTGCCATTTCGCCTTGGATGTCCTTAGGGTGAAGCGTTACCAGAAAATGTCCGAACTTGTCGGCGAATTCCTGCTTGATGACTTCCGCGTTCTTCAGAAAATTGTCCTTGTCCCTTTCCTCGCCCGCGAACACGACTATGAACTTGGAAAGATCGTAATTGCATTTCGTAAGGCTGGCAAAGCTGTTGCGCAGAACTTCCAGCGGCTCTTTGTACGTAGGCATGAACACCAGGTGCCAAATGCGGCCGTAGTCCGGGAGCTTGCGCAACTCGCTGGGCCAGTACACGTCCGTGGTCAGCTTGAACCTGCGCCAGCTTTGGAGCATGTAGATGAGCAGGTAGCCCACCCTGAGGAGCCAGTACAGGTCGAACAAAATGATGACGTAGATGGCCCACAGCGGCTTCACGAAGGAAAGCCCCACCGAGCCCAGGATGGTGAGCCACACCAAAACGCCCGGGATTATCTCGAATATCCTGTATACGGTCTTTTTAGGGAAATGGTTCAGGAACCAGCGTATCATGGCGCGCTACCTAGGCTTTCAAAGGCCGCGGCGTTACGGATTCCGGGCGGCCTTGGGGCGGTAGACAAAAGACAGGACGGCCACCATGAGGAACACCAAGAACCCCCAGACGCATGCCGGGACGCGAGCCGCGGAGAATGTGTCCCAGTACGAAGCACCCAGGGCCAGGGCGGGCGCGCACAGCTCGCGCCAGGCCACCCAGCCGGAAAAAGCCACGCCGCCCAGGCCGGCCAGCCTGAGCCAGGGCAGGCCTTTCTGCGGAGCTGTCTTGCCCAACAGCATAAGGCCGGAGATTATGAGCAGGAGTACGAATAGAGCCAAGCCGTAGGGACAGGGACTAAGGCCGAAAATGCTCAGGCCCACGCATGAGAACAGCCCTGGCTCGGAAGCCGGGCTAACGTACTGGCGCAAGGTGACGGAGCCGGCGAATAGCACGCCTACGAAGGAAAGGATGACGATGGCACGCAAAGTGTTGCGCATAGGCTAGTACACTACCTTAGGTTCCGTGCCCCAGTAGGCCACGGCCTCGGCTAAAGCCGACTTGGGAAATGCCGTAACGTAATCTTTCACTGTTTTGCCGGCCATGACGGCGCTTCTGGCTTCCAGCGCGGCTTCCACGCCGCGCTCGGCGCCCTTGGGATGCCCGAGCACTCCCCCGCCCAGCTGGATGAACACGTCCTTGCCCAGCTTGGCGACCACCGTATCCATGACCCCGGGCTGTAATCCGCCCGAAGCCACGGACCATACCGGCTTCACGCCGTACCACTTCTGCCCCAAAGAATGGAACGAGGGGTCGGCCGCCGTTTCGTTCAGCTGGACGGCGCGGTGCAATTCGCGCTCCTCGCGCGTAACATGGAACTGCGTGAAGGAATCGTAGCCTGCGACCTCCCCCGGGTTCATGGCGGCGTCTATGAGCTCGGCTTCGCCGTAATCCTGCATCTTGGATTTGGGGGAGCCGATGTGCAATGAATCCACTCCCAAAAGCCGGAATACCTTGGCCAAGGTAAGCATGGAAACGCTGAAGCCCCACAGCGCGCCTTCGCCACGAATGCCGGGGCCGGACTCGCGCGTCATAAAGCCGTGCATGGCGCGGTGTGCGTGGATGAACAGGCCGGGGTTCTTCTTTCTCATGGTGTGCACTGCCGCGAATCCGGTCGTGACCACGTCCATCATCATGACATGCCCCCCTTCCTTCTCGATCATGCCGGCGCGTTCCAGCATTACGTCTATGTCGGAATGCGTAACGTTGCATAAGTAAAGCTTTTTCCTGCCTGAGGCCGATTCCACCTCGCGCTGAACCTGGTGCACGAGCCTGCACCTGTCCTCGAACCTGTTGAACGGCAGGCTGGTGAGATTTTCGTCGTCCTTGATGAAATCGTAAGTGCCGTCGCCCGCCGTCCATAAGCGCCTGGCGAGAGCCGCCTGCTCCTGGGCCGTCCTGCCCACCTTGGGCTTGGGCACGGTGCCGAGAATTGGAATGCTCTCGCGCTGGCCCAGCATTTCCCTCAGGCCGGGTATGCCGAACCTTGGGCCAGGGAACGATTCCACGAAAGATTTGGGGAAGCGCACGTCCAGCACCCTCAAGCCCTGCACCATTTTCATGCCGGCCACGTTGCCTGCTGGCCCGGCCAAAAAGCCGGACATGTTGGCAGGCTCGAACAGGTCCGTGCGGTAAGCCACTTTGAACAGCTTGCGTTCGCGGTCCAGATCAAAGGCCACGGCCTTGTATTCCTCCGCCTTGCCCATGCCTGCAGACGGTCCGGCCTCCACAGTGGTCCAGGTGCCGGTGGACGATTCGGCCGCGACCGAAGCCGCGGCTTGTTCGAACATGTTCTCCCCCACCCCCGCGGCCAGCTGGAGCTTGTACTGCACGATAACGTAGCGCTCGTCAGGTTCTGGAGGAACCCAGCCTTTGGGAGCCAGATAGTTCAGCTGTACGGCCATACCTTAGGATGATTCCTGCACGACTACGCGCTCGATGACTATGTCCTTCAAGGGGTGGTCGTTCTCGTTCGTTTCCGCCCTTTGAATGGCTTCCACCACCTCCATTCCGCTCGCCACGTAGCCGAAATTCGTGTGCTTGCCGTCGAGCCAGGGCGTGGATTGGGCGGTTACGATGAAGAACTGGCTGCCGTTCGTGTCCGGGCCGGAGTTGGCCATGGCCACGCTGCCTTTGACCAGAGGATGGTTGTTGAATTCGTCCGGGAAGCTGTAGCCCGGGCCGCCTGTACCGTCGTTCGACCAGTCGTCGTCTTTGGATAAGGGGTCGCCGGTCTGCACCATGAAGCCGTCTATCACGCGGTGGAACTTCACGCCGTCGTAAAAGCCCTGCCTGGCCAGCGCCGCGAAATTCTCCACCGTGCGCGGCGATTCCGGGTAAAAGGCTATGGTGATGTCGCCCTGGTTCGTGACAAGCGTTGCGGTCATGGCGTTGCGGGTTGAAGTGTTAGGCGCGGCCGTCTGGCCGCCGTTCCCGGCCGGCTGAGTTCCGGACTGGCCTTCCAAAGGCATGGCTTGAAGGTAGTCGTCGGCGGTCGGGGCCACCGAGGGCGGCTTGAGCCCGCATCCGGAAACCAGAAGCGCGATCACCGCCAAGCCGGCGAACGGACGCGAGCGCGGCATAGGCGTTAGTAAATCTCCTCCTTCTTCTCCTTAAGGAAGTGGAACCAGTCTTCCAGCACCTTGAGGAGGCTTTTGAACGGCACTTCGAACAGGAAATCCAGCGCCATCACGAATACGTTTATCTTGTCGAACGTGGTGGACAGCCACTTCCCGAAAGCCACAATGGGGAAGGTGAAGAAATCCAGCACAAACCCGCTCAACGTTTCCCTCCCCTCAACCACCTTCAGCTGTCTGGCCTGCTGTCTGAGGCTGATGCCGAAGAAGCTGACCAGGCTTATGAAGAAGATGAACAGCGCTCCGGACAAGGGGTTGAACCCGAGCTTCCACAGCACGGTCACGACCGCGCCGAAGGAGGCCGTCATGGTGATAACGTACAGCAGGCCGTACACGAGCCTGGCCCACAGCTTGCGCTTGCGGATGCCCAGCCGGCGCGGCTTGTAGAATTCGGGCTCCCCGCCGTAGACAAGCTCCTGGACGCCCTGCACGACGTATTCCTCGTTCTTCTCCGCCGGGGCTTTCACCAGCACGGTGATGATGGCCATGAGCAAAGGCGGGAACAACAGGTTTATGCCCAAGGGCAGGAAGGCTATCTGGCCGATAACGTAGCGCTCGTACGGCAGTTCCACCAGCAATGCGAGCAGTACCTTGGTGATGAGTATGTAGGTCATGGCGTGGAACCCCTTGCGGCGTATCTTGCGCCTGGTCTCCCGCCACAGCTCCTGGTACGACTCGCGGACGGCCTGGGTCAGCTTGTCCGGGTTGGTGAGAAGCTGTTTGGCTTCCTGCTGGCGCTTGGCCAGGGTGTTGCGCAGTACGGCGAGCGGCACCAGCAGTTTTTTCAGCATGGCCAGGAAGCGCCTGCCCAAGGGGTGCTCCATCAGGGCGTTGAACGATCGCAGGATGGCGTCGAACTGGGGCGCCAGCGCCTTGGCGCCTTCGGCCGGAGGCATGGAGAACCAATCGCGGTAGTAGTGGAGCAGGAGGTAGTACAGGATGATGTCGCGGTCGGCCCGCTCGAGCACGCGCTGAATGGCGGTAACGAGCAGTACTTGCACCTGGTCCGGGCTCTCGGTCAGTTCTTCCAGCTCCAACGCCGGACGCACGGACTTCAGGGCGTAAGCGCTGTAGGCGTGCCGTTCGGCCGGCGAAATGAGCACGGCGTCGCACTCGACCGCGGCTATCCCCGCCAGATCGGTGCGCCAGCGCGGCTCCTGCGCGTGGAGCCGCTTCAGCTCCTCCAGAAGCGCTGTGTAACGCTCCAGTACCGCCGCCAGGTCGTCATACATGGTTTCCGGCAGTGCGTCGTTGGGCAGATAGCGCGATAGGATAAGCTCTCTCACCAGCCCCTGGGCGGTCGTGCGCGCCGGCGTGCCTATCCTGGGCAGGACGAACAGGCGCTTGAGATAGCGCTTGACGGCGTTCTTCCTGAGCAGGTACTCGTCCTTGTAGTCGACTATATTCCGGAGCTTCTCATAGGCAAATGCCGGCAAGCTGGTGAGCTCCGATACGTGGACGACGTGCCCGTTGGTGCGGACGGCTGTGCCCGCCCGCGTCACTTGTTCCAGAAGTTCGGTTGTGTCCCTGCTGGGTTGGCGCATACGTTTTGGCTAGAGCGAAAACGGCGCTATGTGCGCTGTCGTTGCCATACTAGCCCCTGGGACGTACATATGCAAGGCGCCCTTATTCCAGGCCGGCTATGCCCAAAGAGGCCGACTCGGCCTGCAGACGCTCGTACACCAGGTAGTATTTTTCCACGTACAGCGAAGTTTCCCGCTTCAATCCGTAGCTCGTACTGCCGTGGTACTGCGACCAGGCGTCGCCGTAGCGGGCGATGGCCCTGCGCACCCGGGATTCACCGCCGTTGTACATGGCGGCCAGATAGGCGCCCAAAGAACCTTCGTCGGACGCGTACTTAGTGCGTATGTCCGCCGGAAGCACGCCGAGATTGTAATCCAACAGGGCTATCTCCGCCTTGATGGCGTTGTACGGGTCCATCATGCCCTGCTCGAAATCCTCGTTCAAGGTGAGCTCGGGGCGTATCCGCCTCATGCTTTGGTAGGTTGCTGGGATGAACTGCACCAGGCCGCGGGCCTGTGCGGAGGAGCGAGCGTAGGCATAGGCGCGGTGTTCGTTTGTCGCCAGGATGCTGTAGAAGCGGTCCAGGTACCCGTCCACTTCGCCCTTCAGGAGAGACGCCGCGGACACGTGCTCGATGGCGATGATGGCTTTCACAATGGAGGGAGAGATGACTTCAGCCAGCTCGCGTTCCGGGTAGGCGCGGGAGCGCACATGCAGGGCGCGCAGCTCATCGAAAACCGCGGTCACTTTGCGGTCAAGGTACTCCCGCCCCGCGCGCACGATGGACGGGTGCAGGAGGAAGTCGGCCGTCGGGACGTACACCGCGCGGTCGAGACGGTAGCGCGGCTTGGCCGCGGTGCCTATGGAAGCAAACACCGGGTGTATGACCGCCACTACGTATAGTTCCGGACGATTCGTAACGCGCATGATGGAGTTCACGCCGTTATCGTGCTCGACCGCGAACTTATAGTGGGGCGCGTTGACGGGCTCCACCTTGGTCCCCTGCTTTACAAGCCTCACGGTGTCGAACTGGTCGCCGTCGGGATTCCACAGCGTGGCGATTACCTCCACAGGCACTTCCCTGGAACGCACCACTTGCGCCCGGTACGAAGGGTCCGCAAGCTGGGCGTTCAGCTGATCCAGCAGGCTGTCCCGCGCCTGCTCCGTAGCCGCCAAAAGACGCAGGCCGAAATCAGCCTCTGTCTGAAGTGCGGCCTCCGCCGACTCCAGCCCCTGGGCCAGAATCGATGCCGGCGCGAACACGGCCTGCACCGCAATAAACAGCGCTATCGCCTTTCGTTTCATTGGGCACAGTATACCATCTTTCGGCCCTGTCCGGAACTAGACTTCGAAAGTTTCGTTGAGCTGGGGAATGTCCACGCTCCAGCCGGCCTTCCGCTCCATAAGCCGCCGGCGCAGGGCCACGGCCTGGTCCGATTCGCCGTGCACCAGGAATACGCGCTTCAGCCTCGGCACCGCTTCCGCATACTCCGCGAGTTCGCTGGCGTCGGCGTGGGCGCTGAACTCGTTCAGCACTTCCACTTGCGCGCGCACCGGATAAGTACGGCCGAAGATGCGAATGGTTTTGGCGCCTTCCACCAGCCGGCGCCCGAGGGTGTGCGCGGCTTGGAACCCCGTAATGAGAATGAGGTTGTTCGGGTCCACTATCTGGTTCTTGAGATGGTGCAGTATCCTGCCGGCTTCGCACATGCCCGAGGCTGTAATGACCATGAACGGGCCGGGCCGCGTGTTCAAGGATTTCGATTCCTCGGTAGACAGAGTGAAGCTCAGGTTCCTGAACGTCAGCGGCAGGTCGCCGCGCCGGCCGAAATCCTGCCATGATTCCTCGTCGTAGGTTTCAGGGTACCTGGTGCATACCTCGGTCAGATTGGTCGCCAAGGGGCTGTCTACGAACACCGGCAGGCGCGGGATGTCTCCCCTGTCGGTCAAGCGGTGAAGCACGTACAGCAGTTCCTGTGTCCGCCCCATGGCGAACGCCGGCATGATTATTTTGGCTTTGCGCGCCACGGCCGAACGCACCAGCTCCGCCAGCTGAGTCACCGCCTCGCGCAAGGACCGGTGCTCCCTTCCGCCGTAGGTGCTTTCCAGCAACAAGGCGTCCGCCTCTTCCGTGATGGGCTCGGGATCGGGCAGGAGCGGAGCGCCCCTGCGGCCGATGTCGCCCGAGTACGCCACAGTGCCCCCGTCAGAAAAGCGCAATACCGCGGCGGCCGAGCCTAGGATGTGACCAGCGTCAAATAGCTTCAGTCTTACGTCAGGCAGGAGCTGGAACCAGTCAGCTGAATCGCGCGCGTACGGCACAGGCTCGTATGCATGCAAAAGATGCTGTACGTCCTCTTCTGTGAACAAAGGTTCAGCCAGCTCAGCGCCTTCGATGCGGTGCCTGTTCATGTAGGCCGCGTCCATGGCCTGGATGTGGGCCGCGTCCTTCAAAATCCATTCCAGCACGTCTTTGGTGGGGGGCGTGCCGTAGACCTTGCCGCGATAGCCGCTGCGCACGAGGAGCGGCAAAAGGCCGCAGTGATCCAGGTGCCCGTGCGTCAGCACTACGGCATCGATTTTGGAAACGTCGAACGGCAATTGGCTGTTTAGGCGCCTGGCTTCTTTTCTGTGGCCCTGGAATGTGCCGCAGTCCAGCAATACGCGCCTGGCGCCTGATTCGACCAGGTGCTTCGTGCCGGTGACGCCGCCGGCGCCGCCGTGGAAATGGATCTTCATGCTTTGCATGGTAGCCACTTAGCTTGCCTGCCGCAACCCGCTCCCGGCCGCACCCAGGCAACCCAGCCATTCGCTCCCGGGCACCCGGCGCACTGCAAGTTTGGGATAGGCTCCATGGAGTTCGGAAGCGAGCTCGTCGACCAGGCCGCGCCTCTTGTCCGCGACCCCGCCGCCCACCAGGAGTACGGACGGCCGATATCGGTTCAGTAACCCGCGCAGCTGCCACGCCAGGTACCGGGCCAGCTCGGGGCGGCGGCGCAAGCGCTGGTATTCCCCCTCCCAGGCTTCGGATGATTCGAACGGCGCCAAGCGCCTCACGCGTCCGTTCAGAGCGTAGGCCCGGCCCACGCCGGTGCCCAAGGTGAGGCAGAGAACGCGCGTGCTCCGAAGGTTGCGGGCCTGCAGTGCGCCGGCGAGCCAGGCTCTGGCGTCGTTCATTACCGCAATCGGACAGGAAAGGCTAAGCCGCGCAAAATCAAACCCCCTCAGTGCGGGGGTGTTCGCACTGCCCGTGACCAGCGTGCCGGCTACGGCCCCGGCTACGCCGAACCCCGCGCGCTCAAGCCGCGCCCTGCCGGCCAACGATGCAATAGACCGCACCAAACGCCGCTCAAGTCCGGCGGCCGTGGCCGGCGTACGGAACTTCAGCCGGCGGACTGCGCGTCCGCGGTCAAAGCGCGCGCCGCGCACCCACGTGCCGCCTATATCAAAGCCCAGGGTGACAGCCTTATCGGGCAGGCGCATACGCTTATATCCTATCAGGTGCCGGCCATTCTGGACAAAGAACGCCCGGAAGACTTCCGGGCGTTCTTTGCATACTGCTTAGCAGGAGCGCTACTCAGTGACTCTCAATATTCCCCACTGCCCCATCGCACGGTGATTGGGCTTGGCGCAGTAATAAATGAATTCTCCTGCCTTATCCGCGGTGAACTCGATCGCCGCGGTCTTGTCCTGCGGCGTTTCCACTGATACGTTGAACTCGTCTATTGTGAAGTCGTGCTTGCCGAAAGTGTTGCGCACGTTCACGCGCACTTTGTCCCCTTTTTCCACGACCATCTCGCCAAGCGTGAATACGGCTTTTTTACTTTCCATGTCATAGTACGAATCCATGGAAAATTCGCGTACTGCTCCGGACGGCACCTCCAGGCCGTCTCCTTCGCTGAATCCGCCCACCATGGTACCTATGCTCACTTCTTCCGAGCTTCGCACCGAACCGGTGACGGGGTCTTTGCGGCCTTCGGGCTGTACCGACTGTTCCTGGGGCGTTTCCAGGGTACCCATGGCTTCGCCGGCCGCGGAATCGTTGCCAGACGGCTGGGGGGCGCGCTGACTAAAGGCGTACCACCCCAAACCGGCCGCAACCACTACTGCAAGCAGAATAACGGCTAGTTTTGGCATAAATTAGGCATATAAATACCAAATAAGAATCCTTGGAATTCTTGGTCCGCCCCGGAATCGGGGGAAATATGTACTTATTCAGTATACCTCAATTCCTGCTCAACAATCAAATGTGACTGGCTACTTCGAGCTAGAACCGTAATCAGTCAAGTCCCATAACGCTATTTTTCAACTATTTTATTTTACCAACTCGGCACTCTTCGAACTCTTTAGTTTCCACATAAAGTAGTAATCGCTATTCCTTATCTCAAGAGGAACTCGGCTACCCTCACTGTATTCATCCATCAAGTCTTTGCCAAGATGGACTCCGCCAATAGATATTACCGTTGCTAGATCCAAACCAAAGAATTTGGAAGCAAATAAACCCCCTCCAAGAACTAAGGCGTTAAATTTTAATTTTCCCCTTAAGCGTTCTTTGAAATTATCTTGATTATTTCTTATTTGCTGTCGAATTTTATCCAGAGCGGGTTCGATGACATCATTTTTTAGTTCAGCAATAAGTTTTGCCGATTCACTGCTTTTTGCGTTCAATATTGCCTGCCGGACTGCGTCGCGATATACAGAGAAGGATTCTTGCTCTTTATCTCTAATATTTAATAAACTATCAAGCGAAGAATCTTGAACTAATGGTAATTCGTGTGCCAATCCACTGATCGCCTCGAACTCTCTTTTTCTTTCGTCAGAAATTTCTTCCCCTTCTGTCAACCTTATAATATCTGATTCAATACCTCTGTTTGTTAAATATGAAGTATTGAAGCCATTCATGAAAAACTTCTGTGTGATAATATCTTCGATTGCAAAATTCACAAAATACTCGTGTATGCCAAGTTCGTGTATCTCGTCAGGAGTGAATGTATATGGCCTTGCTTTCGCCTTGTATTTTTTCAATGCCTTGGGTGGTGTAGCAAATCTAATTACCTCACCTCCTATGTAATTACTAGGGCCATCTAATACTATTGACCCAGCTGCATCGATGCAGAAACGAACTTTTTTAACTATTTCATTAAAAATATCGTCCTCAACTTTTTTAAAAGCGTTATCAAAAGTGTCTTGACGTTCTCTCATTTTCTGCCAACAGTCTTGGCAAGCGGTAATCATTTTAGGACATATTCGGAATATATCTCTTTTGAAAAGAGGCTTGAAGGTAAGTAAGACCATTGTGTCACCAACAATCTGGTTTACAAAAAACATGAATTGCTCATCATTCTTAAATTCAAAACCACTTTGCTCACGCGTATAAATATGCTCAAAAGGGTTTGGAATATAGATTCTTTCCCCATATAAAGCAGCGAAGGACGCGAG
>CAZMHN010000021.1:0-12856 GCA_964566145.1 uncultured Gammaproteobacteria bacterium | reverse complement strand
GGCGCTCTTGAAAAAAAACCGCTTTTTTGCTACGGTATGGCGTATCGCAATCACACCATTATGGCCACATTCGAAGACGTAAAAGCGCTTGCCGCCAAGAACAACCCGGGTGCGGACCTCACCATGCTGGACCTGGCGTACGAGTTCGCGCGCAAGGCGCACGAGGGCCAAAAGCGCCTGGACGGAACGGACTACATCACCCACGCCGTCGAAACCACCTACACCCTGGCGCAGATGAACCTGGACCTGGCCACTTTGCAGGCCGGCTTTTTGCACGACGTGCCGGAAGACACTTCCATCACCATCGACGAGGTCGAGAATGAATTCGGGGCCGAGGTGGCCAAACTGGTCAAGGGCATAACTAAGCTCGGAAAGCTGAAGTACCGCGGCCTGGAACGCTATGCCGAGAACCTGAGAAAAATGTTCGTGGCCATGGCTGAAGATGTGCGCGTGGTCATAATCAAGCTGGCCGACCGCCTGCACAACCTGAAAACGCTGTCTTCCCTGCCCCCGGTAAAACAACAGCGCATCGCACGCGAGACGCTGGAAATATACGCTCCCATTGCCAGCCGCTTAGGCATCGGGCAGATGAAGGGCACGCTGGAAGATCTGGCGTTCAAGTACGTGTACCCCGAGGAATACACCTGGACCATGGACACGGCCAAAACCAGGGTGGAGGCCCAGCTGGCATACGTGAACGCCATGATACAGGAAGTCGGGAAGCTGTTCGCCGACAACGGCGTGAATGCGCTGTCTGTGCACGGCCGGGTAAAGCACTACTACTCGCTGTATAAGAAGCTCCTCAGGAAGGACATGGACATTTCCAAGGTGTACGACCTGGTGGCTTTGAGGGTCATAGTGCCGGACGTGGCCACTTGCTATCAGGCCCTGGGCGTGATCCACGGAGCCTGGAAGCCCATGCCCGGACGCATCAAGGATTACATCGCCCAGCCCAAGCCCAACGGCTACCGCAGCCTGCACACCACCGTGTTCGGCAAGGACGGACGCATCGTCGAAATACAGATACGCGACCAAGACATGCACGACCACGCCGAGTACGGTATTGCCGCCCACTGGCGATACAAGCAGGGCGGCGACACCCCCGAACTCCAGCTTCCGCCTGAACAGCTCAAATGGATCACGGAGCTGCTGCAGTGGCAGAAGGAAATAACCGACAACGAGCAGTACCTGTCGGCTCTCAAGATAGACATATTCCAGAACCGCATTTTCGTGCTGACGCCCAAGGGCGACGTTATCGACCTGCCGGAAGAAGCTACGCCGGTGGACTTCGCCTACCACATACACTCCGACATCGGCAGCCGGTGTTCGGGTGCGCGGGTGAACGAGAAAATCGTTCCCCTGGACCACAAGCTCGTTTCCGGCGACCTGGTGGAGGTCATTGTGGACAAGAACCGCAAAGGTCCGAGCGAGGACTGGCTCAACTTCGTGAAGACGAACATGGCCAAGTCCCACATCAAGAACTACCTCCGCAAGGAACGGGGGCGCATCATCGGCAAGCTGTTCCGGGGCAAAGAAGCCTAAACCCTGAGTTTCAGCTTGCGGGCGAGTTCGGTAAGGTCCTCTCCGGAATAGAACGCTATTTCGATGACGCCGCGGCTCAAGGAACCGCGGACCTTCACTTTGGTGCCAAGAATCTGCTGCAGTTCGCGCTCCAATTCCTTGAGCTCCGCCGGCGCGCCCCGCACGGTGCGTTCGTGCGAGCGCACTTTCAGGCTACGCATCTTGGCCTCGGCCAGCCTCACAGGCAGCCCTTCGCGTACCAGCATTTCAAAGAACTTCTGCTGTTCCGCTTCGGTCTCCAGGCTCAAAATGACCTTGGCGTGCCCCACGGTTATCTTCCCCTGGCGCAAAGCTTCCTGTATGGGCGCCGACAGCGAAAGCAGGCGCTCCGTGTTGGCCACCTGCGACCGCGACTTCCCCACCCGCTCGGCCACCTGCTCCTGGGTCAGATTGAACTCGTTCTGCAGCCTAAGGTACCCCGCAGCCTCCTCAAGCGGGTTCAAGTCCTCGCGCTGGATGTTCTCTATCAAGGCCAGCTCCAACCGCTGCTGTTCCGAGGCTTCGCGCACGATGGCCGGCACTTCCGTCAGGCCGGCCTGCTGAGCCGCACGCAAGCGCCGCTCCCCCGCTATCAAACGGTACCGGCCTCCCGACGGCGACACGATCAATGGCTGCAGCAAGCCGTGATGCTGTATGGATACGGCCAAATCGGCCAGCGCCGCGGCGTCGAACTCGCGCCTGGGTTGCATCGGGTTCGGGTCTATGAGCTGCAGCGGCACGTTCCGCATGCCGCCCGGCGCAGACGGGGCGGCCGGAGGCGGCGTACCCGGCTCCACTGCCGCTTTCTTCTGCGGTATGAGCGAACCCAGGCCGCGCCCCAAAGTGAAAGGTTTTGTTGCCATACTCCTAATACTACTGTGGCGCTTCCAAGAAGGCCAGCAGTTCTTTGGCTAAAGCCTCGTACGCCTGCGCGCCGCGAGAGCGCGCGTCATAGTCCGCAATGGGCTTGCCAAAGCTCGGCGCCTCGGCCAAACGCACGTTCCGGGGAACCGTGGTGCCAAACAGGCGGCCCGGGAAGTGCTGTCTCAATTCTTCCAGCACGGCGCCGGCCAGGCGGCTGCGGGGATCGTGCATGGTTATGAGACACCCCAGCACCGTGAGGTTCGGCTTCAAATGCGTCTGTATCAGGCTCACGGTGTTCAACAACTGACCCAATCCTTCCAAAGCGTAATACTCGGCCTGCGTCGGAATGAGCACGTGGTCGGCCGCCACCAGCCCGTTCACGGTCAAGAGTCCCAGGGAAGGCGGGCAATCGATAAGGATGTAGTCGTACTCGTGCCTCAGACGCTCCAGGGCCTGGCTCAAACGGTACTCGCGCGCCTCCTCGTTCACCAGCTCCACCGCCGCGCCGGCCAGGTCGGCATGGGAAGGCACGATCGACAAATTCGGTATGGCCGTCTGGCGCACGATGTCCGTGACCAGCTGCGGCTCAAGCAACGTGTGGTAAACGTGCTTGTCGCCCTCCCCCACGCGCACGCCGATGCCGGCCGAAGCGTTGGCTTGAGGGTCCAAATCCACCAGCAACACGCGCCGCCCCGCCTTGGCGAAATACGCGGCCAGGTTCACCGCCGTGGTAGTCTTGCCCACCCCGCCTTTTTGGTTCACTAGCACTATCGTCCGTCCCATACGCGTAGGTAGTATACGCACCGCCTCGCCCTTTGACAATTCATGCTTGAATTCATAGAATAGCAACGCTCACTACTGGGGCGAGTGGCGGAACTGGCATACGCACAGGACTCAAAATCCTGGGCCCGCAAGGGATTGAGGGTTCGACTCCCTCCTCGCCCACCATCCATATGAACAAATCTGCGCTCATAGCTCTCCACAGCCTGCCGTTCATTCTCGGCATTGCCTTGTCGTACTTATTCTGGGAACGGCCCGACCTGCTTCTTGCGCTCTACCTTATTTTGACAAGCCTGGTCATTTGGTACGGGAAGGACAGACGGACCGAATCGCTCATCTTTCTGTACGGCATCGCGGCCGGATTCGTAGTAGAGACCTTAGGCACGCAGGTATCCGGCTACCAATCGTTCACCTTGCCGCAGGTACTGGGAATCCCCTACTGGCTCCTCGTATCCTGGGGCTACGGCTTCATTCTCATGAAGCGCATCGGGCTTATCATCGGAACCGGCGGTCCATGGACCGCCAAAGCGTAAGCCCTTCGATTCCACGCTTCCATATCAATTAAATGAAAACTCTCACCGTAGGCACTACCAATCAGGCGAAGATGGAACAAATCCGGGGGGCGCTGAACCCCCTGGATATTTTGGTGGACGGACTCCCGACCGATGTAACACTGCCGGTAATAGAAGAGGACGGCGCTACTTTACAAGACAACGCCAGAAAAAAGGCAACAACGTATGCCCAGACTCTGAACAAAACCGTTTTGTCGGTCGATAACGGATTATACCTTGACGGGTTACCGTCGGACAAACAACCTGGCCCTTACGTACGGAGAATACCTGGCCACAAAGAACGACCAAGTGATGAGGAACTGCTCAAGTACTACGCCTCTTTGATAAAAAGCCTCGGGGGACGGGTGAATGGTCACTGGGAATATGCGATTTGCGTAGCGAACCCTAAAGGAGCTATCCGTGAGACAACCATCAAAAACCCGCCGCGCATTTTTGTCGACAAGCCATGCAGTACCATTGTCCCAGGGTACCCGCTTGAATCAATTCAAATCGAACTCGAGAGCGGAAAATACATTGCCGAGATGACAAAAGGAGAACAAGACAAATTCTGGCAAAAAACCATGGGCAGTGCCCTGGCCGATTTCATACAACGGGTTGATGTCTAGAAATTCGAATAAATAAAAACACCCAACGCAAGGTTAGGTGTTTTTATTTGGTAGCGGGGGTGGGAATCCTCTTCCCCCGTCCTCGCCGCAAGTCGGCTCGTCCTCCTGGAAGAGCCTGGCGCTCGCTGCGACTGCCGCTGGCAGTCGTTCGAGTCGCCTTCGATCCCCACTCAACTATCAAAAAAGCAAATTGTCCCACCACAAGGGTGAGACACTTTGCTTTGGTAGCGGGGGTGGGAATCGAACCCACGACCTAGGGCTTATGAGTCCCTCGCTCTAACCAACTGAGCTACCCCGCCGCGCCCTTCACAGTTTATAGCACATGGCCCTCTAAAGGGCCATGTGGCAAAAGTCCTTGGTTGCGGGGGCGGGATTCGAACCCGCGACCTCCTGGTTATGAGCCAGGCGAGATGCCACTTCTCCACCCCGCGTCGTGAGCCTTCATACGATAGGCGAAAACGCCTATTTTGGCAAGCGGGCAATAAACAAACACGGGGCCCCTATGGGGCCCCGTGTCGCATTGATTGCTTACTTACGCCGCCTGGCTTTCTACACTGTGCTCCCTTATGAATGCCTCTTCATATGCCTTATCCGCAATCTGTTCCTTCAATCTTCCCAGTGCCCTGGCAGCCTGGCCCTGAAGATCAACCCTCTCAGTATAATACTTATAATTTCCTGCGATATCCGGCTCACTACCCTTGTACCGGTGGTCTTTTGGCTTAATGCTAGGCAACAATGACTCGAGTTTTTGCGCCTCTGCCGTCATCTCTTCCATGGTCGCAAACGCGTTGAATCGACCCAGGGGAACTGACTCTTCACTAGTTGCCCAAGAACGGACCGAAGTAGGATAAAGGCCTACCTCCGAATCGTATAGTCTCCTCGCATTTTCTGCCACGAATTCCTGACACGCCTTCGGGTCCTTCTCGCGCCAAGCATCCCGTGTTCTCAGTATCCTGGCCGACTTATCAAGCGCTTCCAAATACTTCGCCTTCACATCATCAGGAAGACTATTCACATCTACGCGGTGAGCATCTCTGGCTACCAACTCGGCATCCCAAATTCCGCTGGCCGCAGTCTTCATGCCTGATTCCTTCGCCTCCGCAGACAATGGCTTTTCTACTGAAGTTAGTTTGCCAAGCGACCGTTCCGCAATCCTGGACGAAGACCCAAAAGCAAGCACCTTGCCCCATCCGCTTAAATCCATCCTCTCTATATTCTGCTTCGCGCACTCAATCTGTTCTTCTACCGACAGCTCTTTCTCTGTAACCTCCGGCTCCCCCTCCGCCTGCGGCACCCCCATGCCTGGCATTTGCTCGAATTTTGGCATATGACGATTAGAGTTAACTTCTAAAACGCAGTAATCTTAGCACAATTCCGGCATTCCGGCAAGCGATAACCGGCACGGATTAATATGGGCCATAAGTAGCCTGAACGCGCCTGTCATGCTATCATTAGGGCGTAGACGAAACCCTTGGAAGGAAGGAGGTGAGTAAGCTATGAAAGGCAAAGCAATGCACTGTGTGGCCTACATCCTGCTGGTCATCGGCGGTTTGAATTGGCTTTTGGTCGGCTTGTTCATGTGGGACGTGGGCGAGATTTTCGGCGGCATGGGTTCTGTTGTTTCCCGCATCATCTACGTGCTGGTCGGTCTGGCGGCCGTGTACGAAATAGCCACGCACAAATCCAACTGCAAGGCGTGCGACGCCGCGGGCGGGAGCTCGATGGGACAGCCGAAACCGATGGGAATGTAAGGTGCTGTGTCCACAAACCCACCTCGCTAGAAACGGGGCGGGTTTGTTCGTATCCAAGCAGGCGTTGTACAATGGGTACGTCATTACCATTCATCCCTGCCTCCATATGTACCTAACCGTCCACGGCGCCGCCGGCCTGGCTATCGCCCAGGCCGTGCCCAATCCCCTGGCCGCCTTCCTTGTCGGGCTCCTGTCGCACTTCGTGCTCGACTTCGTTCCGCACGGCGACGAGCACTTGGCGCAAAAACACTTCTCGCGCGGACAAACGCTCAGACGGCTTGTGGGCGCCGCGCTCATCGACGGCGTACTGCTTACCGGCTTCCTGATCCTGTACCTCTGGACCACGCCCTGGGCCAACTATCCCGCGAGCGGGGCGGCGGTCCTGGGCGCCGTACTGCCCGACGCCCTGCAGGGCCTGGCCTTTGCCACGAACTGGAAAGGCCTCGATTGGTTCACCAAGTTCCACGAAGGCATGCACAACTCCGCCGGCCATAAACTTAGCTGGCAACAGGGCCTAATGGTGCAAGGCTTGGTGCTGGCCGGACTCTGGCTTTTTGTGATCTAGCGAAGCACCCGCTTCGCCGCCACCAAATCACGCCGCTTCAGCATGAGCTGGAGCGGCTCTTGCATCACGCGTTCCACCCGGCGCCGGAAGCAGTCGTGA
The DNA here is from genome assembly GCA_964566145.1 of uncultured Gammaproteobacteria bacterium. Lineage (GTDB taxonomy): Bacteria > Patescibacteriota > Patescibacteriia > Veblenbacterales > UBA10138 > CAZMHN01. Next base: position 6,060 of record CAZMHN010000021.1, on the reverse strand, counting down.
ACCACGGCATGAATGATGTGCTTATCCCCCGCGTACATGGCGACATGCCCTATGCCCTGCGGGAAACGCTTGTCGTAATGCCCAACGCTTCCGGTGAAGAACAGCAGATCCCCCGGCCGCATGGCGCCGGCTGTAGCGGCAACCTTGCGCCCGCGCGCCGCCTGTTCCAGACTGCGCCGCGGCAGCTCGATGCCAACCTGCCGGTACAGCCACTGAACAAGGCTGGAGCAGTCGAATGACCCGGGGCGGGCTGTAACCTTGGCGCCGTAGCGGTACGGCCTGCCCAGCTGAAGACGCGCCAGGCGCACGAGCCGTTCCCGCTTGGTTTCCCGCTTCATGTTCTTCGGCTACTTACGGTAGAACCTGGCCGCCGCCTCGGGCGACACCGGGTTTATGATGATGCCGGAACCTATTTCCACCCCGGCCCAGGCGCTTCCCCGCGGCGTCACTTTGATGTACAGGTGCTGGTCCTCGTCATGCACCACCTGGTGAAAGTAGTAATTGTACGGCAGTCCGAGCTCGTGGGCTATCTTGCGGACCAGGCGCTTGAGCACGCGGGCTATGGAAGTCCGCTCTTCTTTCGTGAGCACCGTCACGTTGTCCAGATGCCGCTTGGGCATTATCCATACCTCGTAGTTGTACATGGAAGCGTACGGAGCGAACGCCACGATGGACGCGTCCTCGTACACGCGCCGCGGGCTTTTGCGCTCCCGCTGTATCACGTCGCAATACACGCAGCGCCCGGTGCGTATCTTGTAAGCCTGCGACCGCTGGGACTTGTCCAGCAGGTGCGGGGGCAGGAAGCCGGTGGCGAATATCTGCGAATGGGCGTGCTGGATGGAAGCCCCGGCTCGGCCGCCGTTATTCTTGAAAATGAGCACGTATTCTATCTTGGGATTGGCCATTATGCTCTTGGTCCTCAAAGCATACACTTCCAAAAGCTGTTCAATATGCGACAGGGGAAACTCTTCCAACTGCCGCCTGTGATCGGGCGTCTCCACCACCACTTCCTGCACCCCGTACGCTTTGGGGTTCGCCAAGGACACGGCCGGATACTTGTTCGGCAGAACCACCATGCTCCATTTTTCTTTGCCGCCCAGCACCGTCACGGCCCTGCCAAGCCTAAGCTGAGGCGGACAGAACACGCAGTCCTTCTTCGGGACCGCTACGTGCTTCACCGGCTGTTCGAAAGTTACGTCGTGCGCGTGCGGCCGGGCGGCGCGCCTGGGCGCGATTATGACGTACTTTTCCTGGATGTAGTCCTTCCTCAGTTCAGGTGCGTTCCTTGGCATAACCGCTGGTATAAAGCCAGGTATTCCCCGGCGGCGCGAGTCCATGACGAATCCCGCCTGAACGCCCGCTGCCTTACCGCTTCCATGGTAGCACGGGCGGCGTAGATGGTAAGGCCGCGCTCCACCGCCTGCCGCAGGGCGTCGGCCGCGTAAGGTTCGAACACCACTCCCGTGCCTTCGGCCTCGGCCGCATCCATGACCGTGTCTTTGAGGCCGCCGGTCGCGCGCACTATCGGCACAGTGCCGTAGCGCATGGCGATGAGCTGTCCCAGGCCGCACGGTTCGAACCGCGAGGGCATGAGGAAGAAATCGCTTCCGGCGTAGATGCGGTGCGCCAGACGTTCGTCGAACTTCACTGCGCCGCCCACCTGCCCGGGATACGCCTGCTGAAGGTCCTCCATCAGCTTCTCCAGCGCCGGGTCCCCCACTCCCAGGAACGCGAACTGGAGCTGTCTGGTTTCAAGCGCCAGATGCAAGGCCCCGGGGATAAGCTCAATGCCTTTTTGGTTCGTGAGCCGGGAAACCAGGCCCAGGAGCGGAACGGACGAAGGCTCCAGGCCGAGTTCGTCCGCCAGGGCCCGGCGGTTCGCGAGCTTGCCTGCTTCCGCCGTAGCCTCGTCGTAGGTTGCAACCAGGAACGGGTCATTCGCGGGATTGAAAAAGTCTGTGTCTATGCCGTTCGTAATCCCGACGAGTTCGCGGGCCCGGCTAGACAGTAACTGCTCCAGGCCTTCGCCCGCAGACTGGGACTGGATCTCCGCGGCATAGGTCGGGCTGACGGTGGAAAGGAACGTGGCGCGCGTAAGCCCCAGACGGAACAGGTTCAGGTCGCCGGCTTCGGCATCGGCCGGCAGGCCCGAGCGCCGGACCGTCTCCGGACTGGCCCAGCCCTGATTGGCCAGGTTATGAATGGTTAGAAGCGTGGGAGCATGCGGCTCACCTAGGAACGCCGTAACCGCTGACGCGTGCCAGTCCTGCAAGTGCCACAAATCAGGCCGCCACGAAAGCATGCCCGGCACTTGGACCGCGGCCTTGCATATGAACAGGAATCTTTCCAACTCCTCCTGTCCCGAAGCAAAAGCCGTGCGCGAATCGTACACCCCGCCCGTGCCCACTATGTCAGGCTGGTCAATAAAGTACGCCGGCACTTCCGTACCCGGCAGTACCGCCTCGCGCAACGTGGCGGCGATCTCCCGGCCGCCCCACGGCACCGTCAGGCCGCCAAGCACGGTTGTCGGGTACTTGGCTTCATCGTGGGTGCCGTAGTAGCCGGTGACTATGCGCGCATCCGCATTCAAGCCTTTGAGAGCCTTGGGCAGGGCGCCCATAACGTCGCCCAAGCCGCCCACCTTGGCAATGGGCGTCACCTCGCTTGCCACTAGCATCACTTTGAAAGTCATGTCCATATGCCTACCCGTCCCACTCCCGGCCGCCTTCGGAAGAGGCCTGGGGCGCCTCGATGTCGGCCGCATAGCGCCTAAGCTCGGCAATGCGGTCCCTGAGCTGGGCCGCGCGTTCGAACTCATGGCGCCCGGCAGTGAGCTCCATCTCCTCCTCGAGCTTCCTCACCATTTTCTCGACCTCGGCCCGCGGCAGCTGCGGCAGGCCGGCGTCGGTGCGCTGGCGCACGTCCTCGTCCTCCTGGTGCGCCAGCTGGTCAACCAGCCCCGACCTCTGCCAGTCGAACGCCATGAACACGATTGCATGGTACAGATGCTTGGCCTGATCTTTGGCGCGCTCGCTCGCGCCCGGCGCCAGCAGTACGGTGTCATACAGCTCCTTGGCGCCGCGCTCTATCATTTCAATGCTCCACCACGGCCTGGCCGAAGCCCACCAGTACTGATCAGAGTGCAGCGCCCGGTCAAGAAGCTCGCGGACGCGCGGGAAGCCTGGATCCTTGGCATCGGCCGCGTGCACGGTATCAAGCGCCAGGCGCGTCAGCTCCCACTGCAGTTTGTGGATGCCGTTATCCGTGTCGTACCAGCGCGAAAACGGCTTCTTCAGCTCCAGGTCCTTTTCCATAAGGGCCCAGGTGGAAGGCACCGGCTCCACCTTGCCGTGCGGGAAGCGCTTGACGAGTTCGCTTATGAGCACCGTGGGCAGGCGCTCGTCGCGGTAGATCTCGAACAACAACTGCTCCAGCCCGGGCCGGTGGTGCCCGAACGTTTCCCCGTCCATGGCGGTCAGGAGGTATTCCTCCCGGGCCAAGCGCTCGCCCAGGCTTTGTATCAGGAGCTTGCCTGTGCCCACCTGGCCGGAGAGTATCACCCAGCTCATGCGCCGTTCGCGGAAGAAAATCGAAAAGTTCTTCAAGCCTTCAATGTCGTAAATCCGGCCATAGTCTATTCTCCCCGACCCTTTGGGGAAAGAAAGCTCGTCCGCGATGATCCACTGGTACCCGAGCTTGGCCACGGTGCGCGCCAGGTCATTGGAGAACGCCATCTCCGGCGGGAAAAACCCTTTGGGTTGCCAGGCGTCGCCGAAATACCTGTACAGCGTCTCCTCATTGAGCTTCACCTGGCGCTCCATCTCATCGGCCGGCAGGAACGGCAGCATTGCATGATACTTGGCCGAGCCGGTAAGCTCGATCTGGCCCCTCGTTAGAAGCGTTTTGATGTCGGCGATGACGTCCTGGAATCCGCACTGCTCCATTAGCTCCAGCAGTACGCCGTTTATGTTCATGGTCACCCTGGCCGTAGGCATGTCCAGCAGGCCCTTGAACAGCTTGCGGTACGACTCCTCGGTCACGCGCTTCACCCAGTACGGCTTTTGCGTCGGAGGCTGGTAGATGTGCAGGAAGCTGGCCCAAATGAGTTTCGACATATGGCAGGTTACGATTCGATGGGCAAGCGCATGACCCTGCGGTACAGCGCCATGTAGCGCTCGGCCGGCGCACGCCATGAGAATGAATGCTTCATGCCTTGTTCCGCCAGCCTGCGCCACTCCGCTTCGTGCTTATGGACAGTTACCGCGCGGGTCACGGCCACCAGCAGGTCGCGGCTGTCGTAGGTCTTGAACACGAAGCCCAGGCCCTTGCCGGTGCGCGAATTGTAATCCTGTATGGTATCGGCCAATCCGCCGGTGGCGTGCACGATGGGTATGGAGCCGTAGCGCAGGGATATCATCTGGCCCATGCCGCACGGTTCGAAACGGGAAGGCATCAGGAACATGTCGCTCCCGGCGTACACCTGCGTGGCCCGGGCCGAATCGAATTCCAGGTGCACCCCCATCTTGCTCTTGTGCTTGCGCGCGGCCTTTTTGAGCAACGCCGCATACTCCCTGTCCCCGCCGCCCATCACCACGAGCTGAACGTCCAAACGCATAAGAGGCTCGAGTATTTCGAACAGCAGGTCGAACCCCTTCTGCTCCGACAGCCTGGTCACCATGCCGATGAGCGGGGTCTTGTACCGCTCCGGCAGGCCGAAGGCCCGCTGGAGGTGGCGCTTGTTGTCGTACTTCCGGTCCATGCTCTCCGCGTCGTAATTCATGGCCAGTCCGGGGTCCGTGGCCGGGTTGAAATCGTGGTAGTCCAGCCCGTTGATAATGCCCAGCAAGCGGTCTTTCCGGTTCGTCAGGATGCGGTGCAGTTCCTGGCCGAAGTCCTTGGTCAATATCTCCTCGGCGTATTGTTCCGACACCGTCGTGATGTAATCCGCCGTCCTGATGGCGCGCTTGGCGAAATTGACGCGCTCCCATTTCTCCGTGTCCCACCAGTCCGGCAGGGCCTGGGTGCCGTTGTCCCGCTTGTCCGGCGGCACTTCCCACCAGTTATGGCCGAACTGGAACATGAGGTTGTGTATGGTGTACACCAGGCGCGTACCGGGGAACACCTCGCGGTACCCGTCCCGCACCAGGTACGGTATGAGCCCGGTGTGCCAGTCATGGCAGTGGATAATGTCGGGCTCGAGCTTCATGAGCTTCATGGCTTCGAGCACCCCGATCGAGAACGCGTAGAACCTCTGGTTGTCCATTTCACTGCCGTACACGCCCGGCCTCACCCCGAAGTAGTAGTCCTGCTCTATGAGGTACACCGGCAGGCCCTGCGACAGCCAGCCGCGCCACAGCCTGGCCGGCACGGCGGTGCCGTCGGGCACGGGAACCTCGAACTCCTGCACGGGTTCGAGGTTATGGCTTGAGTAGTCTATGCATTTGTAATACGGCGTGAACACGCTCACCTGGCACCCGGGACGCGCCAGGGCCCTGGGCAAAGACCTGGCCACGTCGCCCAAGCCCCCGGTCTTGGTAAACGGGTCGACCTCGCTGGAAACGTGTACTATGTTCAAAGCCTTCATGTGCGTTTCCTAGGCGGCCGCTCCTGCACCAGCATGCCGGCGGCCCGCTCGATGGGGTCGGCCTTGCGCAAACCTTTGATCATGGCCGGCGTCAGAATGTTCACGTGCGGCCAGCGGTCCAGGGCGCCGGGCAGATAGGCTAGGTCTTTTTCATCCGTGACCCAGCCGCGCCTGTCGAACTGCGCCAAATTCATGGGCCGGGAAAAACTGCGCATGGTCTTGGCCCCGTCGTCCGTGAAATACTCATGGAAGTACGACATGGCCAGTTCGCGCACGGATGCGTACACCGGCTCGCGGTACCGCAGTACCGCATGGTTGGTCTTGGATAAAGCGCCCCACCTCCTGCGTTCCTTCCACACCGCCACCACATGGTCGTCGTCGTGCCATACGGACCGCAGGTCCAGAATAAGGGGCGGGTGCCCCAACAGCCTCAGGCACAAAGCCCCCAGGAGCGCGCCTTCGAAGCAGTGCGCCGT
>CAZMHN010000020.1:0-12993 GCA_964566145.1 uncultured Gammaproteobacteria bacterium | reverse complement strand
GCTCCGACTAAGGCAAGCTTGGCTGAAAGCTGTTCGGCATTGTCGCGGCTTTCTATGGCCGCGCGCTCCTGCGCCAGGATAGGGCCATGGTCAACTTGCTCGTCTAACATCATCAAAGTAACGCCTGTTTCAGGCTCTTGGTTCATTATGGCGTACTGGATAGGCGAAGCGCCGCGGTACTTTGGCAAAAGCGACGGGTGTATGTTCACTATGCCTTTGGGGTAGAGCGCTATGACATCCTGCGGCACTATGCGCCCAAAAGCGGCCAGCAAAGCCCAGGGCGTGGCGCGCTCTTTGAGCTGAGCCTGCACGTCAGCCGATTTCAACGTAGCCGTTTTCATGACCTCGCACCCGCACTCGCGGCCAGCCACGGCCACGGGAGTGGGGGATATGGCAAGTCCGCGACCTGCAGGCTTGGCCTTGGTCGTTATGACCAGTTCAGGCTTCCAGCCGGCCTGGCACAGGCAGCGCAGCACATCAGCCGCAAAAGCGGACGTGCCGTAGAACACGAACTTCCCTTTGAGCTCCGCCGGGTTATTTTCCGCCCTTCCCATCTTCATTTCCTCATTCTTATGTTCTCAAGAACGTAGGAATGTATATTCAGGCACCGGATTCCGAAACTGCCGCCTGCCTAAGCCAGGCCGTACTGCTTCATGAGCTCCTCACCCATGGTGATGCGCTTGGCCCTGTCCGTAAACAGTATGCCTTCCAGGTGGTCAACTTCGTGCTGGAACACCCTGGCCACGAACCCTTCCAGCCACTCGGTCTTTTCCGCGCCTTCCAGCGTGACGTATGAAGCCTTTACGCGCGCGGGTCGCGCAACAATGCCGTACACGCCCGGAATGGACAGACACCCTTCCTCAAGGTCGCTTAGTTCCTTGGACGCGTCCAATATCATCGGGTTGGCATACAGCATGAAAGTGTCTTCGGCCGCCACGGCTATCATGCGCACGCCCTCGTTCACCTGGGGCGCGGCCAGCCCGACTCCGCGGTAATGCCTGATGGCCTTGGCCATGCCTTTGCCGAGCTTTACGGCGGCCTTATCCAAGGGCAGGCTCAAGGGCTTGGCCTTGGCGCGCAGTATTTGGTTGGGGACTACGATGAGGGGAAGCATAGGTTCAAGGAGCTAGCTTAGAACGTATCTGGGGTCCACGTCAATGCGCACGGGGTCGGGCAGGCCGGCGGCCAGCTCGGCTATGGAAGCGCCCCGCGGCAGTTTCAGAAGCGTGTGGAACCGGTAGCGCCCGCGCTTCGTAACGTAATAATCCGGATAGGGCCCGATGACCTCGGCCTGCTCCCCGAACGTGCGGCGGATTTGGCTGGCGGCCAGGTGCATGTCGTGCTGGGCTTCGGTCAAAGAAGCGGATTGGACGGTGCACCGCACCAGCGTGACGGCGGGCGGGTAGCGGTATTGCTCGCGCGAGCTCATCTCGCTTTCGTAAAAAGCCTTGCCGTCGGGCTGGTTCAGCGCGCTCCACAGCAGGTTCTCCGGGTCCCTGGTCTGCACGTAGCACTGCGCGGCCGAAGCCGCCAGGTGCCTGGCCACCGACCACAGCCGCTCCCGGGCCGCATACTCGGGCAATCTAAGCTCGGCGTCAGGGCGTATGAGCGCGGCAAGCCCCAGGTCCAATTTGGGCAAATGCCCCAGGAGCGCGCGGTTGCCGACCAGGAGCTGAGCCGACAAAGGCTCGGCCTTGCCCTGCAGGCCCTCGACTATCTCGAGCGCGGCGTAAGGGAACATCTGCTGCAGTTCCTTGGCCAGGGCGTCCAGCCCGAGACCGCTCCCGGACATGTTGGCGCCGCGGCATCTGGGGCAGGCGAGCGAGTGCTCCTCTTCGGTGCCGCAGTGGTAGCAGTTCAGCCTGCCGGCGGCGTCCAAAGCCAGGGGCCGCCGGCAGGCAGGGCACGCCGGCGAATAGCCGCAGTCGTCGCACTGGAGCACGCCCAGCTCGCCGCGCTTGTTCAAATACAGCGCCGCCCTTTGGTTGCGCTTCATGGCGCCGTCCAAAGCCAGGCGAAGCTCTTCCGACACCAGCTGTTTGGCGGGCTGGCGCCGCATGTCCACTATGCGCGCATTCCAGTCGCGCTTCGCAAGGCGCCACGGCGAAGAGTTCTCTCTGTCCGAAAGCCTGGGAGCGGGGGACAGCCTGACCAGGGACACGCCCGCGGCGTGCGCCAGTTCCTGCGCCACCCGCACCGCGTCGTACTTGGGCTCCTGTTCCGTTTCCAGGTGGTTCTCGTTATCGGGCGAATCTGCCAGTATGCCGCCCAGCCGCGCGAACGGCAGGAACGAAGCCACGCGCGTGCCTACGATCACGCTGGCCTCGCCCGCGCGCGCCCTGAGCCACAACGCCCGCCTTTGCGCGGGCGTGAGCTCGGCTGTGTAGGTTTCAACGGGAACGCCCCGGGCTTTCAGGAGTTTCTGCCAAACAGCGGCGTAGTCGCGCTCAGGCACCAGGATAAGCACCTGCTGTTTGCGCGCCAAGGCGCGCTGGATGAGCGGCAAGGCCACTTCCGCGCGCTCGCGTATGTTGCCGCAGACTACGTCGGTGGTGCCGGGCTTGGAGCGCGCCGGGAGGGATTTGGCTTCGGGGAATTTCGGCGGAACGAATTTCTTGGGAAGCTCGGGCAGGGCCACGCTCATCAAGGTGGCCAGGCTGGAAGCGTTGCGTTCCGCAGTGCGTTCCAGCGCTTCCAGCAAAGGCGCCGGCACGAACTGCCTGACTACGAGCCTTCCGACCGGCAACAGCTTCCGTGGATCGGTGCCCGGCGTTTTGGGCAGGCGAAGCACCACGCCGTATTGCGGACGCCCGCGGAACGGCGCTTCCACAAGGTCGCCGGGGCCCAGCCGCGCGCCTTTCGGTGGCAGGTAATCAAAAACGCCGCGGCTCCGTGGTAGCCGCGTCAGGATGACCACCGCTGCAGTGCTGTTCGAAGCTGTCATGGGCTAATTTTGAATGTTGGCGGCCACCACCAGGCCCACGCCGCAAGGCACCCCGTACTCCATGATGTCGCAGGAAAGCGAATCCTGGCTCCGTGCCGCGCGCATGACGCAGGTCGGGGCCCACAGCGTTTCCTGCACGCGGTTCCTGAGGACGGGGTCTAGGTTCAGCAGGCTCTCGCTGTCGCGCTCTGAAAGCGAGGCCAGGAAGGCCTTGTCGTACACCGTGGCGTCGGCCGCGAAACGCCTGTCGTGTACTGCCAGGGTGCCGCAGGCCATCAGCACCGCACGGTCGCGGGTGGCGGCGAGCTCGGTGGAAAGCACCTGGCCCAAATGCTCAATGTCGTCCGCGGTCAGCTGGGGCGGAAGCATAAGCACGGCTACGGCGCACGAGCTTACGAGCGGCGCCAGGCACGCCAAGGGTATGCCGGCCGCCGGCGGCAGTACAGGCGGGCTCATGAGCGGAATGGGGTACGCGGTCTCGTACCGCTCTTTCATCCTGTGAGTGAACCCCAGAGCCCCGCGGCATGAGCCTTGGGTGGCCAGGTCCCCCAGCTCGGCGAACTGGTATTTGAATTCCTGGTTCTGGAGCAGGGTTGGGCGCTGGAACTCCGCGCTCTCGGCCAGGACCACGGCCACGCCGGGCTGTCTGGCGTAAAGCTCAACCGCCAGCCGCTCAAGGGCGGCTGTGACCTTGGCCACCTTCTGCCTGGCCTCAAGCGAAAGGCCGGGGAGCAGGAGGGGCGAATTCGGCACGAGCGCGCATCCTACCAATGGCATAGGCAATGTTCCTACAAAGGCGAAACTATGGGTTCGCCTGCGGCGTGGAGCGCCAAGGCGCTGTCGCTAGCCGTAATGATGTTCTTCCAGTCGAACCCCAGCTGTTCGAAAGCCTCGGCCGAGGCGAACGGACGCTTCTGGCGGTTGGAGATGAGGTACACCGCGGGGTCCTGGGCGCCCTTCACCAGCTCGCCTTCGGGGAAGAGGACGGGCGAGCCGGTCGAGAGCTCGTTCAGCTGTTCCGGCGTGCGGCGGATGAACTTCTTGCCTTTGAAATTCGCCGTCATAAGCTCTTTGGACATGATGGGGCGCTTCGCGCCGTTCTGGACCCAGTAGATGCCTCCGGACTTCGTGTCCTGAATAAGCTGACCCAAGGGGTACAGGCTTTTGGCGGTGATGGGCTCGGCTTCAGCATATCCCGCCAGGTCCTCCTGGGCCACGTCCACTATCTCCGCCGGGTTCACTCCGATCTTGCGCACGGCCTCCTGGGAATCGAACCCTCGTAGCGTGTCGTCCACCACCAGGTACACCGTGCCCCTCGGCGTGCGCAGGAAAGAATAGTTGGCGAACTGTATGGCCCTGCCCACGGGATACTTCTGAAGCTCGGTCTGGCTCACCGTGAGCACCCGCTCGAAACCGGGGTAGCGCGACAGGAACACGGAACGGTTGGCGAACTGACGCCTCTGCCCGAGCTCGACCAGCCACACTTCGCGCTCGCCGTCCGCGTTGAGGAGCGTTCCGTCGGGGTATGTGCGGGCGAAATACTTTTGCCACAGCTCGCCGAACAGCCTGTTGCCGTGCAGGTGCGGGGTGTAGGTATAGAGCACGGCGGTGGCATGGTTGGCGGGCGTCACACTGCGGCCGTCCACCTGCTTCGCAATGCCCGGTCCGTAGCCCGAGGAAGTGCGCCCCGAAGAGGCAAGCTCGGCAAGATACACCGTGCGTATGCGCTTGGCCGCGTTGTACACCTGGTTGTAGAAGCCTTTGAACTTCTGTATCAAAGGATCGCTCGTGTCGCACCCGTCGCACACGGCATAGCCCGTAGCCCAGTCGTAGCTCGATTGGGACGGACTCGGATTCTCGACGAGGCTCTGCTCCTTCTGCAGGAGCGTCAGCAGGAACTTGGGACTGATGCTGAAATCCTGCGCCGAGTAGTAAATGATCTGCGCCGCCAGCAGACGCGTCGTAGGATCGCGGTAGCCGGCCAGGGCGCTTCCCTTGTGCTCAAGAAAGGATTGTATCTGCGCCTGGTCCAGCGAATCCTTGTCGGCCAGATCGTCGTCCGAAATGATGTAATCATAATCGAACTCCGCCGTCTCCTGCGCCAGAACGTAAGCCGGGGGGAAGGGGAGTAGGACGGACGGCAACAGCCAAATGGCCAGCGCAAGCCGTATGAAAAATGAGCGAACGGTTCGCCTATGCATAGGCTTAGTATAGCACGCCGGACGCGTATTCAGTGAGCCTGGAACCGCAGGGGTGAGCGTGGTACGATACGTGGGCTTATGAGACTGTTCCTGGCCATACCACTGCCGAAATCGCTGCGGCGCGAATTGCTGAAAACCGTTGAACCGCTCCGCCGGGCCATACGCGGAAAATGGGTGGAGGAGGAGAACCTGCATCTCACCTTGGCTTTTCTGGGCGAGGTGCCGGAGGCCAGGGTGGAGGCCGCGGCCGCGGCCCTGCAAGGCGCCGCAGAGGCCGTACCTGGATTCAGCCTGACATTGGGGGAAGTGGCGCCTATTCCGCCGCGGCGCCCCAGTGCCGTGGCGGTGCAGGTAGCGCCCGAGCCTAACGCCAAGCGCCTCCAACAGCTCACAGCGGCGGCGATTAGGCGCTTGGGCCTTCCAGTGTCAGTCCATGACCTCCATCTCACTCTGGTGCGGCCGAAGGGGATTGCCCCTGCCTTGCCCGGGTTGCCTGTCCTGAACAGGTCTTTTTATGTCGGCGAAATAACCCTGTTCCAAAGCACATTGACGCCAAAAGGGCCCATATACAGGCCCCTGAAAGCCCTGAAATTGCGCTCTAGGACGGTTTCTGCCCGACTTAGGCCCGTAGTAGCCATATGCCTTCTGAACCCCAAAAACGAGGTTCTTTTGGTATGGCATAAGGAGCACAAGCAGAACGCCTGGCAATTCCCCCAGGGGGGAGTTGAGAACGCGGACGGCCTGGAAGCCACTGCCAGGCGCGAGCTAAGGGAAGAGGTCGGCATAACCTCATTCGAACTCCTGGCATTGAAAAAATCCGTGTACGCCTACCGCTGGCCCAGACAGCTTGTGGAACAGGGGACGGATCCCAGGAAAAAGCCGTTCGTGGGACAGGAAGTGAGCCTGGCGGTGGCGCGGGTAAAAGAAGCGCGGCCGAAACTGACGCCCGACCCGCGCGAGGCCGCCAAGGTGGCCTGGGTGCCCGTCTCAAAACTGCTGAAACACTTGGGCCCGGTCCGGCGTGGGATAGGCAGGATCGCTATGGTAGAATTGAAGCGCCTAGGGCTCACGCCGCGCCCGCTCCGCTAACACTATGTCACCCATGGTCCGAGTACGTTTTGCACCATCGCCGACCGGAGAGCTCCACCTTGGCGGCGCCCGCACGGCGCTGTACAACTACCTGTTCGCCAAGAAGAGCGGCGGGGCTTTTATCATACGCATCGAGGACACGGACCGTGAGCGCCACGTGGAAGGAAGCCTGGACCGCATCCTGGAGAACCTCAGGTGGCTCGGTCTCACCTGGGAAGAAGGCCCGGACGTAGGCGGAGCTTACGGACCGTACGTGCAATCCCAGCGCCTGGAGCACTACGTGAAGTACGCCCAGGAGCTCCTGGATAAGGGCCTGGCCTATCCGTGCTTCTGTTCCGAGCAAAGGCTGGACGTTCTGCGGCAGGTGCAGGATTCGGAACACCAGCCCACGCGCTACGACCGCACTTGTCTCAGGCTGAGCCCCGCCGACGTCAAAGCCAAGCTTGAAGCCAAAGAGCCGCACGTCATACGCTTGAAAGTTCCCGAAGGAACCACGACCGTACGCGACCTAATACGCGGCGACATCGAAGTGAAGAACGATTCTTTGGACGATCAGGTTCTGCTGAAATCCGACGGGTTCCCCACCTACCATCTGGCGAACGTAGTGGACGACAGGCTCATGGAGATAACCCACGTCATCAGGGGAGAGGAGTGGCTGCCTTCCACCCCGAAGCACGTTCTGCTCTATCAGGCGTTCGGCTGGCAGGCGCCCGTGTTCGCGCATCTTCCGAACGTACTGAACGAAAAGCGGGCCAAGCTTAGTAAGCGCAAAGACGGCGAAATAGTCTGGCTCGACACCTACAGGAAGCTGGGCTACCTGCCGGAAGCGGTTGCGAACTTCCTGGGCCTCCTGGGCTGGCACCCCAAAGACGACAAGGAGATGTTCTCCCTCCCGGAACTTGCCCAGGCTTTTGAGCTTGAGCGCGTGCAAAAGGCCGGCGCCATCTTCAGCCTCATGAAGCTGGACTGGTTCAACGGCGAGTACGTGCGCAAGCTCGACGACGCCGCGCTCAACGGATTGCTCAAGCCTTACTACCGAGAGCTGGCGCAAACCCTGGGCCGGGACGTGCAAGACACGCTGGCGCTGACGCAGGTGCTCAAAACCAGGCTCACGTCCCTGTCGTCCGTCAAGGCGCATGCCGCCTGGTTCTTTGCCGAAAACATGAGCTACGAGCCTTCGTTGCTCGTGCCCAAGAAGGGCGACAAGGAAAAATCGCTCAAGGTGCTTGAAGAAGCATGCGAAGTGTTCGAAGAGGTCGCGCCCTGGACCAGGGAAAAGCTGGAGGGCGCGCTAATGGTGCTGGTCCGCCCCGGTACTTTCACGCGCGGGGACGTGTTCTGGCCGACGCGCGTGGCTTTGACTGGTCTGGCCGAATCCCCGGACGCGCCCTCATCCGCTCTGGCCTTGGGCCAGACGGAAAGCGTCCGGCGCCTTCAGCACGCCAGGAAGCTTCTCTCAGCCTGAGCCTATGCCGCGGAGGTTCCTAGGGGCGCTACTCCTCGGACTCGCTTTCACGGGCCTGGCCTTTCAGGTGCGCGCCGAAAGCGTGGAAGAACTGAACGAGCGGATAAAGGAGAAGCAGTCCCAGGCCGAACAGCTGAAGCAGGACATAGAAACGTACCAGTCGGCCATCGCGCAAAAACAGCTCCAGTCGGCCAGCCTCAAGAACCAGCTCGCGGTTCTGGACGACAAGATAGCCCAAGCCGAGCTAGAACTTGAGCAGAACCAGCTGAAGCTGGACACCGTGACCCTGCAGATACAATCGGTCACTTTGGCGATACAAGGCAAGGAGGAAGAGGTGGCCGAACACCGCGGCCAGGTGGGGGAAGTCCTGCGGCTGATCCACCGCGCCGACCAGCGCACCATGCTGGAGGTGCTGGTGCTGAACAGCAGTTTGAGCGAATTCTTCACCCAGCTGAACTACCTGGACACGCTCCAGCAGACGCTTCAGGACCGCATCAATTCGCTCCAGCTGGTGAAGACCGAGCTCGAGCATCAGCAGCAGGACCTGGCCAGCTATAAAACCCAGCTGGTGAAAACCAGGGAAGAGCTGGAAAAATCCCAAGCCAGGCTTGAGGACGAGCAGGAAACCAAGCAAACCATACTGAAGCAGACCAGACAGTCGGAGAACAGGTTCCAATCCCTGCTGTTCCAGGCCCAGCAGGAACAGAAAACCGCCATTGCCGAAGCGCAGGCGCTTGAGCGCGAAGTGCGGCGCCGGCTTCAGCAGGAAGAGAGCGAGCGTTTTTCCCAGCTCGGCGACGCCAACTTCATCTGGCCGGTCACGCCCACGCGCGGCATTTCCACTTACTTCTACGACCCCACTTACATATTCCGCAGGTACTTCGAACACCCGGGCATAGACATCCCCAGGCCCCAAGGAAGCGACGTAAAGGCCGCGGCTGACGGCTACGTAGCCCGCGCCAAGGACGCCGGCCTGGGCTACAGCTACATCATGCTCATTCACGCCGACGGCTTTTCCACCGTGTACGGCCACGTCAGCCGCATTGACGCGGAGGAAGGGCAGTACGTGGGCAGGGGACAGGTCATCGCCGGCGTGGGAGGGCTTCCGGGTACGCGCGGAGCCGGCCAGCTTACCACCGGTCCGCACCTACATTTCGAGCTCAGGTCTAACGGCTTGCCGGTGAACCCCTTGGACTACCTTCCATAGCTTCAAAAACCACCGGGCCGAGCGCTGTCTCGGCCCGGCTTCCTTGCTCCCCAGTTCCCTTATTCCGGAATTCTTGAGAATTCAAGAATAAGGACGAAAAAGAAAACCCCACCAGCGCTCCTAGAGCTGGTGGGGGATAGATTGTGATGGTTTTGGCTTATTCTTTTGGCGGTTTCTTTTCCGCGGGACCGCCGGGAGCGCCTCCGCCTTCGGGGGCAGGCTGTTCCGGTTCTGGTTCCCGCGTACGCGGCGCCGCTTTTGGGGCGCCGCTTCGCCCGTGCTTCTGTCTTGCACCGGCGGCGTCGGGCTCGCTTGCCTCAGCCTGCTGGCTGGCTGTGATGGCGCCCCTGACCCGCTCCAGGCTGTCCCGGAGGACCGCCAAGAGCGTATCGCCTTTGCCGTCGCCGCCGGACAGGAACTGCGACACAATGGGCTGGCTGGCGGTGTTGCCTGAGATCATGCCGACAATGCGCGACAGCGGCACGCCGTCCTGTCCGACCTGCAGGAACATGGAATCATCCAGCACCAGCTGGCGCAGGAACGTGATGACATGCTCGTTGTCGGATGGCATGCCGGTATCGGACAGCAAAGCTTTGATCTGGGTTCCGCGGTCCTTCATGACCTTGCCGATCGCCTCGTTGACCTTTTCGTACAGCTCAACGCGCTTGCTGGTCAGGGCCATGGAGGCGGCAACCTTTGCTTCGTTGAGCTTCTTCAGCTCTTCCTGCGCCTTCCTCTGCTCCCCGAACACTGAAACCTGCGCCGTCGCATACGTGCGATCGCGCAGTATCGACATGTACGTGTCAGGAAGGTTCACGAACCTCACCCCAGCTTGAACCAGCGTTACGCCGTAATCCTCCGGGTCCTTGCCTGGAAGGGCATACTCGCCGCGCAGGACGCGCTGAAGCTCTCTAAAGAACTGCTTGCGCATCTCCGTTGCTTGGTTGAGCAGGTCTTCCTGCACCTTCTTGTCCGCGACCCATGCCCGGAACACTTCCTCGACCACTGGCTTCAGGCGGTTCGCCACGTTGCGCAGTATCTCCTGTCCGCTCCGGGCGCCCTCGCCGTACCGCAATACCACGTAGGCCGCAGACTTGCGCGAGATGCGGAAGTGCACAAAGGGAACGGCGTCTATGCCTTCTTGCTCGCTCTCGAATCCCTCGGCGGTGGAAACGCGGAATTTGACCCACCCTTTGCTCAAGGCGAACGTGCCTTCATTCGCATCTTCCCAGGTCAGTTCCACGATGCCGGCGAACAGCTTATACAGCTGGAAGCATGCGTCGTTGAACGGGAACGGAACGCCCCGGTCGATGTACTGCGCCCAAACGCCCCGATAGCCGACGTGCGTCGTGCCGTCGGCATACGGAGAGTGGTCAACCGGCCCGATCAGGCTTTGAATGACCCCTATCTCATTGGTCTCGACAATAGGCAGGTCCACCAGCTTGGCGTCAATGTAGAAAGGATTGAAGTTGTGGCTCCCTTCCTGCGCCAGCCGCGCCAGCGGGCCGCGCTTCACAGTCAGGCCCTTGGTCTCGCCGTTCCCGGTCTTCGCTTCTCCGCCGTCCGATTTCGCCTTGGCCTTGGGATTCCATCCCTCAAGACATAGGTCTACGTCGCCGAACGGAGCCGCCGGGGCGGCAATGAGCTGTTCCAGCACCTTGGCGTCATCCGGATCCGGTCCATGG
Source organism: uncultured Gammaproteobacteria bacterium (assembly GCA_964566145.1). Classification (GTDB taxonomy): domain Bacteria; phylum Patescibacteriota; class Patescibacteriia; order Veblenbacterales; family UBA10138; genus CAZMHN01. Next base: position 2,402 of record CAZMHN010000020.1, on the reverse strand, counting down.
GCCGGTTCCGCTAAGCCAGCCGCCGGAACCGGCGAAGGATTGGGGGATTCCGCAGACTGAGACGCATCAGAAGAGGGGACTGCCGGTCTGGCTTTCTCTATCTTCAGGAACAATCCCGATTCCTCCAATGTTTCTCCTGTCCATTGCTCCCCGTCTTTCATGGTCAAAGCCAGCGCTTTCCTGACTATGACCTTCCTTTTCCTGCCGGTTTCCTTGCCATCGCCATCCAGAATGGACACCTCGTCCTCCTTAGGCACGACCGTGGTCGGAGCGAAATCGTCGGGCTTCAAACCAAACATCTCGAGATTCGGCTTGCCGCCGGCTTCGGTAACGGTCCGGTACTCCGGCGCGGCCTCGTCGTAGTAGAACACCCTGCTCTCCGTGATGGCCATCACGTATGGCGGAAGAGAAGTAATGACGCCGCCGCCAAACATGTAATGACGCTGCTTGCCGCGCGTAGCCTTCTTCAGCTCCTCACGGACCTTTTTCCAGTCGATAGAAGAGCCGAACAGGCTCGTCCACGGAACGTCCTTGCCTGATACATTGGGGAAATCCGGGTCCTTGCCGAACGGCAGGTACAGGAAAACCCTGGTGCCTCCCTTGGCCTCAGGAATGGGACACAGCTTCCTCTGTCTGAAGAACGGCCAGTGCAGAGTCCATCCGTGGGTGTCGAATTCCGGCTGGAGTCCGTTCTCTCCGTCGAGCGCGATCGGCGTATCCGCCGGCAACGAACTGCGGAAGGGGGAATCGAACCGGTACACGGAATAACAGCCGACGGGCGTGCGGTAGACGCACATGCCCAGTAGCAGAAGGACAGCACCAACAGAGACCAACAAGGCCCAGTCGGCGTACTTCCCGTCTGCCGCGTAATCGCCGCCGAAAAATGCCCCTGCGGCCAGGATTGCGACTATCAGCCAAGGCCTGCCGCCGAAGACCGACTCATCTTTCGGGACCTCCGCCTCTTGAACGATCTGCTCCGGTTCCTCATACGGGGCCGGATCAGGGACTAGGTTATTCATGATTGTGCTCCTGATTTGTGAATGTGATTGTTTCTGTTTTGCTTGCAGTTTCCGATTTTTGGTATCGCGTCACCCTACCACCAAACGCCCGTTTTGTCAATGCAAAACAGGCTTGGCTAAAGCTAGCGCTTGTTTACTCCTTCAGCGGATGGAACTTATGATGCGTGGTTTCGGCGTAACGGTCCGAAGCGTGCACGTAGCGCGTGGTGGTGTCGAGGGACTCGTGCCCCAAGAGCACCTGGATGGCGGCCGGGTTCGCGCCTGATTCGGCCAGGTACGTGGCAAAGCCGTGCCTCAGGCTGTGCGCCGAGGTGGGCACGTTTATCCTCAGGATTTCGCGGTACTGCTTTATCTTCATCTGCAGGTAGTTGTTGGAGATGCGGCTCCCGCTCTTGCCTACGTTCTCGCCGCGGTAGGGGATGAACAGCGCCGCGCGCGGGTCGTTCCGCTTCCTGAGGTAGGCGGTAAGGTGCTTCACCGACCGCGGCGTAAGGTACACGAACCTCTGCTTCCTGCCTTTGCCGGTGATGAAGATGCGCCCGGAGTCGTCCACCTGGCTCCTTTGCAGGTTCGTAAGCTCGCTTATGCGCATCCCCGTAGCGAACAGCACTTCGAGCATGGCTCGATTCCTGAGGGCCACCAGCTGGTTCTTCTCAAGCCGCGACGGAGATTCTATCAGGCGCACCAGTTCCTGCAGTTCGGCGACCTGCGGATGCTTGCGTTCCGTCTTCACCAGCCTTACCGCCTCAGGGGGCAGGGGAGCGGGCAGGTCCATCTCAATGAGGTACTTCAAAAATCTGCGCAAGCTTGAAAGCATGCGGTTGATGGAATAGCTTCTCAATCGCTTCTCTGCCTGGCCCTTGGCCAGAGTCCGGCGGTCGCGGGAGGTGAGGTAGGCCTTGTACTGTTCCACGGTGCGCTTGTCCGCCTTGGCGAAGTCCTTATGGAGCTCCTCCAGGAAATCGGAGAATACCGTGAGGTCCCGCTCGTAGTTGTACACGGTCTCAGGCGAGTAGTTATTGGTCTGAAGCCACAGCAGGAAGTCGTCCAGGCGGGGAAGAGGGGTTTTGGCGCTGTCTTTGGGTTTAGGCATATTTGAACTGAGTGTAAGGGATATTATACTCAGTTTATCATACCTAATGGAATATGGCAAACAGGCTCTTTCCTTTGTCCTTCGGGCCTGTTCCCCGGCAAAGCCCATGCCCGTACTTGTCCGCCCGCAAGCATTACGCGCGCATTTATTTTGCACTGCGATTTTTTACCGCGCTCTCCCAAGAACCAGCCCGTATGTACCATTGGGGGCCCCATTCGGGCTCTGGGCGGCTCTAGCCCCCTTGCCCCTGCCGCTTCAAGGGTATGTAGATACCCTTGAATTCAACCTGG
>CAZMHN010000019.1:0-13423 GCA_964566145.1 uncultured Gammaproteobacteria bacterium | reverse complement strand
CACGGCGGGAGCATTACGTTCGTGGATTTTGACGAGGCTACCGGCCTGGTGCGGGTGCGATTGGAAGGCGCCTGCGAGGGATGCAGTTTGTCGCAGATAACGCTGAAGTTCGGACTGGAGGAGGCTTTGAAAAAAGCGCTTCCTCAGGTGAAGGAAGTCGCGGCGGTATAGCCAAAACACCCCGCTCAAGGCGGGGTGTTCGCGGTATCACTGTGACGAATTCACCTCTTCCAGGCTCGGGCCGGCTTCTTCGGGTGAGACAGGCGCCGGCAGAGGCAGGAACGGGTCTTTGAGGTCGGCGAGGGCGGCCGGGTCGAACTTCTTCTTGGCTTCCCAGGCGTCGAACACTTTTTCGTACAAAGGCAGGTTCACCTGGTTCAGCGCCACCTGGCTACGCAAGATGCTTACCACTTTGACCTCGGCGATGGTCTGGTAAAAATACTGGTACAGGAACTGCAGGGTCAGCACCATGGCGCCGACCAGCAGGAGGAGCGTGGTCAGGGGCAGGAACTTCAGGAGCTTCCGGGGCTTGAAGTTCCGGAAGTTCGGGAGCTTGAGCTTTACCTTGGTGTTCAGTTTCATAGCTTGAAGTATGAAGTGGCCAGTAAGGTGGCCGACAGCGGCTCGGCCGTTCCCCCAAGGTTCGACGGGCGGTTCCGGCCGGAGGAGTAAGTGCTGCTGCGCGAGAACCTCAGCGTGTCTATGTTGACGTAGAAATCCAAGCCCTCCAGCCCGCCCAGGTACGAGATAAGGCTGGTGAGGTTGCCTTCCACGGTAAGCTGGTAGGGGAGCTTGTTGGAGGGCGCTTTGCTCTTGGGGTCCGCGGCGCCCAGCTTTATGTCCTGTATGGTGCCCGAGGAATCGGCCACCCCTTCAAGCGTGGTTATGAAGTTGAGCTCTTCCCCCCGCGTGATGTAGATGCGCTCCAGCTCGTGTACGGCCGGCTTTACTTCCTCATACTGCTTCAAGGTGCGCTTCAGGAGCTGGCCTTTGTGGTAGAGCTGTTCAAGCTCCAGGCGCTGTTCGTATATCTGGTCGGCCAGCGAACGTATGGCCCGTACGCTCGGCATGGTCACGAACCCGATGACCGCCGCCGTGACGGAAAGCGTCAGAAGCGTCGACGCGACTATCTTCTGCCGGGGGCTTAGGGATTTGGGGCGAATGTTCATATTTCGCTTTGGGAGGCCTTTAGGGCGTCAGCCTTTATCTTGCCGGTGAATTCGAACTGCACGTCCTCTTTGAGCAAAAGGTTGGTCAGCGGGGATTGCAGTTCCTCGAGGTAGGGCAGTTTCTCCAAGTTGGCCTTGAGCAGGAGGAAATCGTCGCGCTTCTGGGCGCGCCCGCTCATGGAGAACAGGCGGGTGTTCTTTTCCAGTACGAGCGAGTTGAGCTCGACGCGTTCCGGTATGGTGCGGTTCAGCTGGATGATGATGTCGGACCACTTCACGAAGTCGTCCTGGATCTTTTTGACGTCCTGCAGGTTCTTGTTGAGCTCCGTTATGTCCTTGTCGAGAGTCTGGTTCTTGTCGTTCACCATGGTGGTGGCCGTCAGCACGGTGGCGTAGTTGTCCTGAAGCATGAGCCTGGCCGCTATCAGCAGTCCGGTCGAGATGATGGTGAACGTGAGCAGCAGGAACGTGACGGTGCGCACGTGCATGTACACGTACTCGAACTTCAGGTATTCGCGCTGATCCGGTGACAGCAGGTTGAGGCGGATGGGTATCATAGGTCCTGTTTGACGAGGAACGGCCTAAGCGCCAGGCCGATGGCGGTGGTGTAGGAAATGAGGTCGTTGGGCTTCAGCGGGGCCGGGCTCGGGTCCAGGTTCAGCCACGGATTGCCGCGCCGCACGGGGAGTTCGAGCTTGGCGTTCAGGTGCTTGTCTATCTGCTTGAAGTTCGAGCCGCCGCCGCACAGCACCACTTCGTTTACGGTTTGGCCTTTCGGGAAGTGCTCGCGGTAGAAAACTACGGCGTCCCGTATGCGCCTGACCAGCTCGTCCATGTTCTCCCTGAGTATCTCGGCCATGGCGCCGTGGCACTTCTTGGGGTCCAGTCCGCAGACTATCTTGGCCCGTTCCGCCTGATCCTCGGTCAGCTTCAGGGCGGTGGCTATGGTCTCGGTTATCTTCCTGCCGGAGAGAGGCAAGGACACGGTGAATTGAAGAACGTCCCGGTCGACGACCATAAGGCTCGTGCGCGTGGCGCCGATGTCTATGATCATGGTGGCGCCGGCGCTTGCCTGTACGTGGTCGGGGGGAAGCAGAGCGCGGGCGATGGCGACCGCTTCCACTTCCATGGCCAAGGGCACCAGGCGGCTCTGGTTGACGACGCTGGTGTAGGAATCGACTATCTGCTTCGGCACGACGCCCAAGAGCACCGGCAGGCGCTCGTTCGGGTTCTGCGGCTTGTCCACCTGCTGCCAGTCCCAGTACGTGTCGTCGATGGGGATGGGTATGTGGTGCTCGGCCTCCCATTTCACCGCCTGGGCGATTTCGGATTCCGACATGGGAGGGATGTCTATCATCTTTATGAAGGTTTTGGTCTCCGGCAGGCAGGCGCAGACGTACGAGGTGGTGAACGAGCCCTGCAGGGGACGGGCCAGCAGTTCGGCAAAGGCCTTGGTCAGGGTTTCCGGCTGCTTCAGTTCGCCGTCCTCGAAAACGCCGGCAGGCAGATCCACCCTTGAGATGCCCTGGAGCCCGATGGCGTTGTTGAGCGTACGCTTCAGCTGAACGGCCTTCAGGGAGCGGTCGCTGATGTCAAGCCCGATGCTGTCTTGTTGAGGCTGGAAGAACATAGGTTGTGTCTTGTCTTCAGTATACCACAGGGGCAGTCGCGGCTTCCTTCTGGGCCGGCGGGGCAAAAGGCGCCCGAGGCTACTGTTTGGCCGTTACGTCCTGCCAGTCTAGGAGGTTGTATTGGTTGCCGGTCAGGGGAAAGCTCGGCGGCGGGCTGTAGAGCAGGTTGGAGTCGTAGTTAAGATTGCGGGTTTCGTAGCCGGTATCGTCGGTGTAGGCGAATCCGTAGCGCTGGTTCGTGGCTATCATGCCGTTCGAGGTCAGTGAGTCGCGCACGTACTCCGCGCCGCAGGCTGATTCGTAATAGTAGCGCCCGGCGCGTCCGTTCTTGGCCACCAGCGCCGCGTCGATCTGCAGATTGTCTTCGCTGTACAGGCCGACGTTGAAGTTCCCCTGGGCCATCAGGGCAATGACGTCCGACCCGTCGTATGTGCTGTACCTGAGATCGTTGTTCACTGTGATGTTGGCGTAGGTCGCGGGGGTTTCCGGGAACCTGGCCGCGGCTATGGTGACGCGCGCGGTTTGTATCTGTCCTGCCACCCACACGTTGTCCTCCAGGAAGATGAGGTGGTTGGCGGGGTTGGGATAGTTGCCCAAAAATGTTTCGGCGCCCGCACCGGTGTCTATGCTCCAGGTGCCCCAGCCGTCCTGGCTGAGTTCGTCGGAGCAGCTGCCGGGCGGACTGCGCAGTACATTGATGATGTACACGTCGAACGTGTCGTCGGTCTTGAACAGAATCCGGTATCCCAGGGCCCCTGAGGCGGCGAAGTATTCCCCGTTGTCTATGGCGGCCGCCTTGATTTCGGCGAAATCGCCGGAGATGCCGTCGAAATCGACGGCCGGGACGGGGAATTCGCGGCCGGCCGCGAATACGTCAGTGCGATTGGGCACCGCGGCGGGCGGCAGCGGGTCCGTGGGGCTGTCATGGGTGTGGACGCCGAACTCGTTTCCGCCCGAGTGGTCAGGGTCATTGTAGTTCGACTTAGCCGAGGTCACCAGGTTGTAGGCCACGCCGTCGAACCGGATGCCGCCGTTGGAGTGTATCTGGCCGCTGACGGTCGTGCCTTCTCCGAAGCGCATGTCGGCGTTGGCCGCCACGGCGTACCTTGCCAGGGAAGGTATGGCCAGGGTGACGCGTACGACTCGCTGGTGTTCGGGGTTGGCCACGGTATAGCCGGTCGAGGTCACGACGACGACCGTGGAACCTTCGGGCGGGGGAGCGATGTCAAGGCTGAAGTACCCGATTGTCGTCCCGTTCTTGTCCTCGAACTCATGCAGATACGGCCCCGGGAGGCCCGTGCCGTCCTGGTAATCGTTCGGCGCATGCGCCAGGTGCCAGCGGTAGTAGCTGACGCCGGCCTCGGCGATTTGGAACGCCAGTTCGCTGTTCAGAACCGCCCGCGATACCCGGGTGGTGCCTACGCCCCAGCTGACCAGGCCGCCCACAATGACAATGCCGATGGAGCCGAAGACCAGCGTGAACAGCAGGATGGTGCCGGGTCTTTGATGGGTGCCCTGGGATTGATTGGCAGGCATGGGTTACAGGTTGTCTTTAAGGCTGCGTATGGAAACCTCTGACAGCAGTTCGTACGGTCCGGGCGGCTCGGTGGGATGCTGGTCTATCTGCAGTCTGATGCGCACGAGCCTGATGTCGGGAATGGTCGGAGGTATGGTCAACGGGCCGGTCAGGCCGTTGTAGTTCTCGTCGAAGTACGAGAATACTGCGCCGGGGTTGGTGATGAACTGGGTTACGACGTAGACGACTTCGTTGGCCTCGGAGTACGTTAGCGGGTCGCCCGCCGGCTTGAGGTAGCCGCGTTTCAGATCAGTGCCGTCAACGAAATAACGCAATCGTTCCACATAGTCGTCGCGGTCGATGTCGCTGTAAAAAGTGAACGTGCCGCCGCCGGCTTCGGCTATGGCGTAGGCGCCGGTGGCCGAGGGCGCTGCCGTACGCAGTTCGTCCGTGAACATTTTTACCGTCCGGCGGGCTTGCTCCACCGCCGTCAGGGTGGCGTTGATGCTGCGGGTGGTGCGGAACATGCTGACGATGAAAGAGCTTACGGCCAGGAGCACCAGGGAGGTGATCCCCATCACAATCACAAGCTCCATGGTGGTGAAGCCGTACCTCAGTCGGCTGTTCGTGGCGTGAAGTGGCGTGAGGACGGGGCGCCGTAGCATATGACCCGCGAAAAAGCCTTTATTCAGGTAGTAAGCTAATGTCCGTCATGCTCCAATCCGGGGACAGGTCGGGGTATGTCACCGAGGTTTGGTATCCCGCCAGTGACACCGTCAGGGTATAGGTGGAGCTGGTCAGTCCGTTGAAGAAAGCCTGGCCGGGCGGCACACAGGTGGATACGTAGGTGACGGCCACTTCGGCTATGTTGGGGGTGTAGTACGTATTGGCGGTGGAGAGGTACACCTTGTACCTGAGGTAACGGGTGCCATTGTGCACTGAACTGATGGGCTGTCCGGGGGTGGTGTAGTAAGTTGAGGCCGTGCCGTCCGGACCGACGAAGTTCCAGGTGGCGTTGTCGTTGTTGGTGGCGATTTGGAAGCGGACCGGGTTGGCGCCGCACTGGGCAGGCTGGTCGCCCGGCTGCCATTCGACGGAGACGAAGTTCGTAGTGGCGCCCGTGTCGAAGGTGGAGGAAACGAGCCAGCCGGAAGATACGTAGCGGCTGGTGGGCTTGCGGAGCTTGAGCTGTCCTACCGGCTGGTTCACGCTTACGTTGCCGTCATCGCTCCAGTATTTTTCCTGGTCAACGAAGCTGGCTTGTCCGGACCCGTCCTTCCAGTTGGTTTGCCTGAAGTAGCCGCGGCTGGTGAACAGGGTTTGGTCGTAACCCGATTTTGTCAAATGTACCGCGGCGTCGGACAAAGGTAGCTGAGTACTGGCGTCCCTAACGACCACCAGGAAGCTGTGCGGGCTGGCAGTCTCCATGACGAACCTAAGATCCTGCGTGGTGTTGGGTGCCAGGGACAGCGGAATCAGCGGCACGGTACCCCTTAGCTCGTAGCTGGAATCGGTGATGGTGGGCATGTAAGTGTCCCATTCCATGTTAGTGAGCGTGCGCAGTCCGTTGGCGTCCGTGGACAGATCTTGGTCGTACTTGTACACATCAGGATCGCGCGAAATGAGCTTGGAGCCAACAAGCGTGAAGTCCACGTTGGCCACGGGCGCGCAGGTCGCAGTTACGGAGTTTATGTTAAGGGTGCTCACGCGGTCGATGAAGAAGCTTATTTGAGTGACCTGTTGCAGAAGTACGGTGGCGTCAAGCTTGAGTGGATTGATTACCACGGGGTCGCTGGGGCCGTAAGTGCGGTCCGTGGAATAGCCTGACTTAGTGACCACGATGCGATAGGATTCCTCGGCCGGGGGCACGTCGATGATGGCCAGCAGTCCGTCGTTGTTGGTTACGTCGTCGATGGCTACAGACGGGATCAGCGTGCTGTTCTCAACGTGGACGTTCGCCTGGGGCACCGGTTGGCCGTTGGCGTCGAATACCTGTATGAACAGCGCTCCGTTGTCCGAGGCGATTTCCAGGTTCTTCGGGGTAACGTGGGTGGTGACGCTGGCCAGGGTGCCGGGTATTTGGCAGGTGGAGCAGGTAACTTCGACCGTGGCCAGCTTGTAATCGGCCGGCGACAGGTCGTTGGGCGAGCCGCCGAGGGTGCCGTCGAACTCGTCGTCCACGTTGCGGATGGTGTACCGAACCACGAACGTGGTGTTGTCCTGCGTCACGTTCTGGGTTACGGGGAGCGTTCCGGAAGGCACCCCGCTGACGACTCCCACGTCGGCGTAGGGCAGGTTCCTTACGATCTCCATGTACTGCTTGGCCACGGCGGTGGCCGTAGTGCGTACGCGCGCCGCCTTGGCGAGTTTTGCCAGCTGGACGTAGGTGCTGTACAAGCCGCCGGCGATGACGACGAACACCGCGATGCCGACGATCGTTTCTATGAGCGTAATGCCCCGTCGGCGTTCGGGCCGAAGTGGGTAGCGGTGTCTCGGCGGATTGGCAGGCATGCGTCTAGACGGCCTGGGTCAGCGAATAGATGGGTAGGATGATTGAGACTGCCAGCCCGCCTACGCCGGCGCCCAGGATAAGGATGAGTATGGGTTCCAAGATGGTGGAAAGGTTGGCCATGGTCCGGTCCACGTCGTCCTCGTAGAAAAGCGCCAGCTCCTCAAGGATGGTGTCAATGGTCCCGGTTTCCTCGCCCACCGCCACCATTTGCACGACGAGCGGCGGGAAAAGATGGGAATATTCGCCGATGATGGTGTGCACCTGTACGCCTTTTTTGACGCGTTCCGCCGCGGTTTCGATGGCTCGGCGGTAGTGGGTGTTGCCCAGAGTGGTCGCGGTTATCTGGAAGGCCTGTACGATGGGTATGTCGGTCTTCAGGAGCGAGGAGAAGGTGCGCGCGAATTTGGCCAGGTTTATTTTGTGCAGAATGGGGCTGATGATGGGAAGCCTCAGCAACAGCCCGTGCCAGGCGAAGCGGCCGGACCTGGTGTGAATTACCCGTATGAACAGTACGATGGCGGCTATGGTCCCCAGCGTCACCCAGAGGCCGTTGTTGATTACAAAGTCGGACAAGCCGATGAGCATTCGGGTCGGCAGAGGCAGGGTGGCGTTCACCTCTTGGAAGATGGCGGTTATCTTGGGGATGACGAACACGATCATGGCGACGGCGATGCCGATCATGGCCATGACGACGATGATGGGATAGGTCAGGGCGCCTCTCACCTTGGACACCAGCTGGTGCTGTTTGCGCATCTGGTTGGCCAGGTGTAGCAGCACGTCCTCGAGTTTTCCGCTTTTCTCGCCGGCCCGCACCATGTTCACGAACAGCTCCGGGAACACCTTGGGGTAGGCGGCTAAAGCGTCGGACAGGGGATTGCCGCGGTCAACGTTCTGGTGGATGTCGAGGAGGAGGTTCTTGAAAGCCTTGTTGGTGGTTTGCTCGGCCAGGGTTTTGAGCGCTATCGATACCGACAGCCCGGCTTTCACCATCACCTGCAGGTTCTGGGCGAAGAAAACCTTCTCGAGCGTTTTTACCTTGCCCCCGAACGGAAGGCGCAGGCGGGGTCCCTTAGGCTGGTCCTTGGCTTCGGCGTGCGTCAGGAGCAGGCCTTTTTCCCGAAGGTAATCGGCGAGCTCGCGTTCCGATCCCATGTCCATCTCGCCGGACTCGGGCTGGCCCTTGCTGTTCCTGGCGGTGTAGGCGAAGCGCATAATTTCAGTCCCTGGTGACGCGGAGCACCTCTTCCACCGTGGTGATCCCGTTTTTGGCCTTGATGAACCCGTCCTCCAGCATGGTGAGCATGCCTTGCTCCAAAGCGGCCTTCCGAAGCTCGGCGGACGAGGCGCGGTTCAGGATGAGCTCAGCCACCTTTTCCGTAACCTCGAACACCTCGTAAATTCCCATGCGTCCTCGGTAGCCTTCCTGGTTGCACTTTTTGCATCCCTTGCCGCGGTAGAACAGCAGGCTCTTGATGTCCTGGCTGGAGGTGATGGCGCCTTCGCGTTCCAGCGTTTTCAGCAGTGATTTCAGGTCCAGCTGGTCCTCAAGGTCGGTAATGGCCTTGGCTTCCAGGTTATAGGAGGTGATGCAGTTCTGGCAGACTTTCCTGACCAGGCGCTGGGCCACAATGACGTTGGTGGTCGAGGCCACCAGGAATGGGACCACGCCCATGTCCAAGAGCCGCGGCAGAGTGCCGACGGCGTCGTTGGTGTGCAAGGTGGAGAGCACGAGGTGGCCGGTCATGGCGGCGTGGATGGCGATCTCGGCCGTTTCCTGGTCGCGTATTTCGCCGACCATGATGATGTCCGGGTCCTGCCTAAGCAGCGCGCGCAGGCCGCCGGCGAACGTGAAGCCGATTCTGGGGTTAACCTGGCTTTGGTTGATGCGGGGCATGCGGTACTCGACCGGGTCTTCAATGGTGGATATGTTCACGTCCGGCGTGTTGAGCACGTTCAGAACGGAATAGAGCGTGGTCGTTTTACCGCTTCCCGTGGGACCCGTCACCAGTATCATGCCGTGCGGCTTCTCAATGTTGCGCTTGACCACCACCATGGCGCTCTTCTGCAGGCCGAGCTGTTCCAAGGTCAGAACCTGGGACGACTCCTGCAACAGACGCATGACTATTTTCTCGCCGTCGAACACCGGTATGATGGAAACGCGGAACGAAACCTCGTAGTCGTTCGTTTTTATCTTGAACCGTCCGTCCTGCGGCAGGCGGTGCTCGTCGAGCTTTAGGTTCGAAAGTATCTTGATGCGCGCCACCAGGCCGGCCTGCACGTTCTTGGGCAGGTTCATGACGTCCCGCAAAATGCCGTCGATGCGGTAGCGGACCACCACCTCGGTTTCGGAAGGCTCGATGTGTATGTCCGAGGCGTGCTCGAAAATGGCGTACTCCAGCAGCGTGTCGACTATCCTGACGACCGGCAGGTCCTCGGCCAGTTGCTGTAGCTCGCCCGCCCCGGCCTCTTCCTTGTCTCCCACCACCGCTTCGGTCTTGGTGAGTTCGGCGAACTCGGCCTTCAGGGATTTGTGGTACTGCTGAAGGGCCTCGCGCAGGGAGGCCGGCGTTGTGAGGTACACCTCCAGCTTGGCGTGGAAGTACTTTTCCAGGAATTCGAAAGTCTGCAGGTCGTCCGGGTCGGTGGTGGCGACCTTCACCCGTGTGTCGTCCTTGTCGAAGGCGATGATCTGGTGCGCCTGAGCGATGGGTTCGGGTATGGCCAGCAGTATATCCTTGCGGATGGAGCTGTTCCGGAGGTCGATGAACGGCAAACTCAGGTGCTTGGCCATCAGCTGGTAGAGCACCTCTTCGGAAACCACCTTGTTTTTTACCAGGTACTCCTCAAGCGAGAGCTTGTCCTCTTTGAGCTTCTGCTGGATTGTCTTCACTTCGGCCGAGGTCAGGGTTTTGTTGGCCAGTACGGCTTGAGTGAGGGAGTCCTGATTGAGCATGGCTGGTTTTGTGTGAGTTGAGCCTCCTTATGAGCTGCGCGAACGACCCTAAGTATAACAGAACTAGCACCTATCCGCAACGGATTCGCGGCAGGTTTACAGGTCGGCCTTGCGGGCGCTACACTTGGTTTGAACCACTCGAAACTATGGTACGTACGTTCCTGTTGTGGCAGCGCGAGGCTTGGCGCGCTTTTTGGCGCCAGAAGGCTACGCTTACCCCCGCCATCATCACCGGCGCGGTGCTGGTGGCCATGTGGGTCGTTACTTTCCAGCTGCCCCCCAGCGAGCTGGTCATTATGCGGTATTCCATTTACGTGGGCCCCACTTGGATCGCTCCGATGCGCGGGCTCATCCTGGTGCCGCTGACTGGGAGCTTGTTTGCCGTAGCTGATTTGGCGTTCGCCTATCTCCTGGGGCGCTCCTCGGTGGCGCTGAAGTACCTGTGGCTGTGGTCGGCCGTCGCCATGTCTTTGGGGTTCTTGTGGCTTAATTGGCTGCTTGTCCGCATCAACAGTTAGTTTCAACGCCCCATGTCCACGAGCGATATCCTGCAAGTGCTTACCCTGTCCACCATTTCTTTCGTGGTGGCGCTGGCGTGGACCCCGCTCCTCACCGACTTCCTGTACCGCCACCGGCTGGGCAAGCAGATACGCGATTCGGGAAGCGCGCCCATCATGTCCGCCCTGCACCGCTCAAAGAGCGGCACGCCGACCATGGGCGGGCTTCTCGTGTGGGTGACAGCGCTCGTATTGGCGCTCCTGTTCTTCTACCTCGAACTGCTCGGCGTCGTGGACCTCAACTTCCTGACGCGCAGTGAAACCCTGCTGCCTCTGGGGGCGCTGGTGGCCTCGGCCATAGTCGGACTGATAGACGATTGGTACAACGTGTGCCGCTTGGGTCCGAAAGGCGGGGGACTGTCCATGTTCCACCGGATACTCATATATACCGCCATCGCCGTGGTGGGAGCCTGGTGGTTCCATTCCAAGCTGGAATGGGACACGCTGGTCGTGCCGTTCGTAGGCAGTTTCTCCATCGGGTGGTGGTACGTGCCGTTCTTCATCTTCGTCATCGTGGCCACGGCTTTTTCCGTCAACGAGATAGACGGCCTGGACGGATTGGCCGGCGGCACGCTCCTCATGGCTTTTGCGGCCTTCGGCGCCATCGCTTTCCTGCAGGGCAAGTACGACCTGGCCACGTTCTGCGGGGTCATCGTGGGTGCGCTTCTGGCCTTCCTGTGGTTCAATATATTCCCGGCCAGGTTCTTCATGGGCGATACCGGCGCCATGTCTTTGGGGGTCACCCTCGGCATCGTGGCGCTTTTGACAAACAGCGCACTGCTCCTCCCCGTCATCGGCGTGCTCTTCGTCTTAGAGTCGCTCTCCGTCATCATCCAGGTTGCTTCCAAGAAGCTCAGGGGCAAGAAGGTTTTCCTGTCGGCCCCCGTACATCACCATCTGGAAGCCATGGGCTGGCCCGAGCCGAAAATCGTCATGCGGTTTTGGGTCATAGGCGGGGTGGCGGCGGTCATGGGTGTCATCGTCTACCTCATAGACAGGGGGTTGTAGCTTTTGAATATGCGGGGATTCACCGTACCAGGGACGCGGGTTCTCGTGTTCGGATTGGGCGTGCACGGCGGCGGCGCGGCCGTGGCCAAGTGGCTGGCGAGCCACGGCGCGCGCGTGACCGTAACCGACATGAAGCCGAGGGCCGAACTCCGGGAGAGCCTGAAGAAGCTAAGTGGCCTGCCCATCCGTTATGTTTTAGGCAAGCATCCCCAAGCGCTGCTCGGGGGAGCTGATCTTATTGTGCGGAATCCGGCGGTGCGGCAGAGCCACCCGTTACTGGTAGCGGCGCGCCGGCGCCGCATACCCGTGGAGAACGAAGCCAGCTTGTTCCTCAGGCTCTCGCCGGCGCGCCGCATGGCGGCCGTTACCGGAAGCAAGGGCAAGTCCACTACCACCGCGCTCCTTCACGCCATGTTGAAGTTGAAATACCGGAACGCGGTGGCGGCCGGGAACATACGCGACACGGTGCTTTTCGACGTGCTTGACGGGCTGCATCCGGCTACGCCCCTGGCGCTCGAATTTTCCAGCTGGCAGCTGGAGGAAGTGGGCAGAGAGCGTTTGCGCATACCTTTGGCGGTCGTGACCAACGTACTGCCTGAGCATTTGAACACGTACGCTTCGTTCAAGGCCTACGCCAAAGCCAAAGCCGGCATTTTCAAAGGGCAGGCGCCCGAAGACGCCGTCGTGCTGAACTGCGACAACAAGGAAACGCGCCGCATGGCCAGGCAGGCGCCGGGCCGTGTGTATTGGTTTTCGCTCTTAGGCAAGCCTGCGCGGGGAGCGTACCTGAAAAACGGCGTGGCGTACTGGAAGGACGGCGGCAAGCCTATAAAACTGTTCAAAGCCGAGGACGTCGCGTTGTTGGGTAGGCACAACCTGGCCAATGCCCTGGCGGCGGCTTCGGCCGCCAGCCTGATGGGCGTGCCGCCTGAGGACATTCGGCGCGCCGTGCGTTCATTCCGTGGATTGCACGACAGGCTGGAACTTGTGCGCGTGTACGGGAAAGTGCGCTATGTGAACGATACGACCGCCACGGCGCCGGCCGCGACCGAAGCGGCGCTTGGGTCCATGGCCGGGGAGCACGTGGTGCTGATAGCCGGCGGGGCGGACAAGTCCCTGCCGTACCGCTCGCTGGCTCGCGCCATACGCCGCACGGCCGACGCCGTTGTTCTGCTTCCCGGTACGGCTACAGCCAAGCTCCAGCGGGAACTCAATGGTTTTCGTCCGGTCTTTTTGGCAAGGTCCATGCGCGAAGCGGTGCGCCTGGCCTCGGCCTTGGCGCGTCCAGGAGGAACCGTTCTCCTTTCGCCCGCCGCCGCCAGCTTTGGACTTTTCAAGCATGAGTTCGACCGCGGGCGCGAGTTCGTCAAAGCCGTTCAAGCCATCACAGCGAAGTTATGAGGATATTCCGCCGCGTACCGCTCGTAACTCCGCACCTCCATACGCCGGACTATGTGTTCATCGGTTTGTCGGCGGCCATGGTCGTGGCGGGACTGCTGTTCCTCTCGTCGGCTTCGTCGGTTTTAGGGTTCCAGCGCTTTGGCGACAGCTACTATTTCGTGAAGCACCAGGTTACGAACGGCCTTGTGCCCGGTCTTGTATTGGCGCTCATCCTGAGCCGAATCGATTACCAGCTGTTGAAGCGCCTGGCCTTTCCAGTGCTCATTGCTTCGGTGGTCCTGCTCGCGCTGGTGTTTGTCCCAGGTTTGGGATTCAGTTTCGGCGGCGCCAAACGCTGGCTTGAGCTGGGCCCCCTGGTCCTGCAGCCGAGCGAGCTGGCGAAGCTTGGACTGCTGGTTTATCTGGCCGCGTGGCTGTCGGAGCGGAAGGATAGGGCGTTTGATCTCCGTTCCGGCCTGGTCCCGTATACCCTGGTTGTGGCCGTGGTCGCCGGATTGGTGTTTCTTGAACCGGACTTGGGTACAACCTCGGTCATCATCGTGAGCGCTTTCATCATGTACTTCGTGGCCGGGGCCAAGTTGCGGCATTTGGCCGGATTGACTGCGCTGGGGTTCGGGCTGGTGTGGTTGGCGGTAAAGCTCGCGCCGTACAGGCTCGACCGCCTGAAGGTTTTTTT
>CAZMHN010000018.1:0-17561 GCA_964566145.1 uncultured Gammaproteobacteria bacterium | reverse complement strand
ACATTTGCCTGAAGGGCGCGTCCGTGACCCCGGCCATGGGCGCCAGCGCCAGGATAGGCTTCTTGATCGTCTGCCAAAAGCTCTGCATAGCAGACAGATTCTACCAGCGAGAAGCCTGTTTGACAACGGTGCTGGAGTGGCAGTAGGGTTGAGGCAAATAGTTCATTTCACAAGGAGGAAGCTATGCTCAATGGCGGTTTTGCTTGGGGCGATGCGATTGCGCTCGCCGTTCTCGTGGTTTTTCTAGCAGGAGGGTACTTGGTGTTAATTTTGTTTCTACGCGAGATTTCAGTTGAGACGCGTATCAACAAGGACGATCCGCCTGAAAAACAGGAAGAGCAGCGAGAGAAATTCGGCGATGAATTCGACCGAGCGATGTTGATGGCGGGTCCGCTGGGAATGCCCTGCCATTACCTGCCAAGCAGGTTCGATTGAACAATGCCAATACAGCCGGTCCTGTGCGCCAAGCGCAGGCCGGCTTTTCCATTTGTGCGGTTAGCGGAGCTTTTTCACGACCGGTCCGAGTTCCGTGTCGTCCACCGTAAAGCCCAGTTCCTTGATGCGGTTGCGGATGTCGTCGGCTTTGGCGAAGTCCTTGTCCTGGCGCACGCGTTCGCGCTCTTCGATGAGGCTGTGCACTTCGGCCGGCACGCTTAGGCGGGGCACGTCCTTCAGGCCCAAGCCCAGCACTTCGTCCATGGCCAGGGCGGAAGCCGCCTTGGCGGCGTCCGGCTGTTCGCTTTTCAGCATGTCCCAGAGCACGGCCAAGCCCTGCGGCGCGTTCAGGTCGTCGCTCAGCGCGTCGCGGAAACTTGCGGCGTAATCCGCGAGTTCTTCCCCGGGCTGGCCCAGCATGGCCACTTTGTCTTGGAGATTCTCCAGCGCCTTTTCAGCCGAGAGCACGGCTTCCAGCGAGAAGTTCAAGGGCTTGCGGTAGTGGGTCTGCAGGCAGAAATAGCGGTAGGCTAGGGGAGCAATGCCCTCGCCCGCAAGCCATTCCAATGTCATGGCGTTGCCTTCGCTTTTGCCCATGCGCTTCGCATCCACCACCATGAATTCGCCGTGGAGCCAGTACCGCACGAAGGGCTTGCCCGTGGCCGCCTCGCTCTGGGCTATTTCGTTCGTGTGGTGCACCGGAATGTGGTCTATGCCGCCGCAGTGTATGTCGAAAGTTTCCCCAAGGTGCTCCATGCTCATAGCCGAGCACTCCAAGTGCCAGCCCGGGAACCCCTTGCCCCAGGGAGAGTCCCATTCCATTTGCCGTTTCGTTCCCTGGGGCGACAGCTTCCACAGAGCGAAATCGGTCGGACTGCGTTTTTCCGGGTTGGCTTCCACCCGCGCGCCTTCTTTCAGGCCTTTGGCGTCGAGCTTGGCCAGCTTGCCGTAGTCCTTCAGCTTTTGCGAGTCGAAGTACACGCCGTCGGATGTCTTATACGTAAAGCCGTTCTGCTCGAGTTTTTGCACCAGAGCGATTTGCTGAGGTATGTAGTCAGTGGCTTTGCACCACACGTCGGGCTCAAGTATGTTCAGGTCTTTGAGGTTGCGGCGGAACACCTCGGTGTACAGCTCCGCCAGCTCCCACACCGTTTTCCCGGTCGCGCGCGAGCCTTTTTCCATCTTGTCCTCGCCCTCGTCCGCGTCCGAGGTCAGGTGCCCCACATCGGTTATGTTCATGACGTGCTTCACTTGGTAGCCCTCCATGAGGAGAGTGCGTTTCAGCAGGTCTTCGAACAGATAGGTGCGCAAATTCCCCAGGTGGGGATCGGAGTACACCGTCGGCCCGCACGTGTACAATCCCACCTGGCCCGGAACGAGCGGCGTGAACTCGTCTTTCTTCCTTGTCAGCGTGTTGTATAACCTAAGAGCCATACGGCGGCATTGTAGAGCCTAATCCTGGCTTATGGCAACGGACGGCGGGGGCGGTTATGTTCGCATTGAAGAGCCGTACCTCAGCTCCAGCTCGGCCAGCGTACGCATGCGGTCGAGGCGCACCGCGTCGGGGTTCTGCCCGAGTTTGGCCAGCAGATCGCTGAAGTACTCGCCGGAAAGGTAATGGGGGAATATGACGTAATCGGCGCCGGCATCGTACAGCGTGCGCGTATCCTCCCAGGTTGTGGCGGTTACGTATACCGGCACGGGCGTGCCCTGGCGTTTCAGGTCCTTGAGGAGCATGAGGTTGTCGGAAACGTCCGGGATGGTGGAAATGACCAGGCGGGCGTTCTTCAGGTTGGCGCGCTCGTGCATGTCCAGGTCGCTGGCGTCTCCGTACAGGCAAGGTATGTTCAGGCGCCTGAGCTTGGCGATTATCTCGGGGTCGAAATCGATCACCAGGAGCTTCAGTCCCAGGCGCTTCAGGGCGCGCACGAACCGTTCGCCCAGCCGGTGGTAGCCGAACACGACGGCATGGTCCGCCAGCTGAGGATCGCCCCCGCTTTCTTCAACCGAGGAGGCCGGAGTGTCGAAGATGCTCAAAAGCGGAGCCAGGTAGCGGTACAGGCGCTCGCCGTGGGTTACCAGGTAGCTTGAGCCGGTTATGGTTACGATGCCTATGAAGGTGACTAGCGAAACCGCGGCCGGGCTCACGTGCCCGAGCTTCAACCCGAGCGCCATAATGATGAGCGAGAACTCGCTCACCTGCGCCATGGTAAGACCGACCAGGAAGCCGGTGCGCTTGCGGTAGTGCATGGCCCGCATGATGACCATGACTATCAAAGGATTGCCGATGAGCACGAACAGCGACAGTACGACGAGTTCGGTTTTCAGTCCGCTCAAAGAAGCCAAGGTGAGCTGTCCTCCCAGCACCACGAAGAATATGGTGATGAAAAAGTCCCGCAGGCTGCGTATGCGCCCCACGATCTCAAGGTTGTAGGGGAGCGGCGCCAGGGACAAGCCGGCCAGAAGCGCGCCTATTTCCAGCGAGAATCCGACGGAGGCCGTTACCAGCGAGAAGATGAAGCACCAGGCTATGCTGGCCAGGAGCAGGAGCTCGGTGGATTTCGCCAGCCAGTCGAACACCTTGGGCAGCATGAACACGCTCGCCAGGATGGCGAAGGAGAACAGCATGGCGCCCCTGAGGCCAATGAGTATGAATTCGCTCCAGGAGGGCGCACCGGCAGAAGCCGTAAAGCCGGTCAGGGAAATGAGCGCGAACATGGCAATAAGGTCCTGTACGAGCAGCATGCCTATGGCTATGCGTCCGTACAGCGATTCCAGGGCGCGCTGTTCCGTTAGAAGCTTGACGATTATGATGGTGCTGGAGAAAGTGAGGGCAATGGCGATGTAGGCGGCCGGCACGGCGCCGAAGCCAAACAGCCTCACGAGCACGTAGCCGATGCCGGACGTGAACAGCACCTGTCCCAGGCCCAGGAGAAGGGACACTTTGCCTAAGCTTTTCAGCTTCCTTAGGTCGAGCTCCAAACCGACCAGGAACAGAAGGAACGCTATGCCGAAGCTGGACAGCGTGTGAACGGTGCGGGTCTCGTCTATGAGGTTCAGGGCCGCAGGCCCCAGGAGCACGCCAGCCAGGACGTAAGCCAGGATAACGGGCTGCTTCAGGAGCCGGGCGATAAGTCCGAGCACCGTGGCCGTGACGACGATGAGGGAAATGTCTAGGAAAAGCCGTTCCATTTGCTTTTAGTATAGCACGCAAAGACGCGTTCCGCGGCGCGGCGGTACGTGGTATCATGAACGCTAGAAACGTATGCCGCCAAGCTTCCAGCCGAGTTCGCCCGAACGCATTCCCGCGCCAGCACCGGAACGACAGCCGGGTATTGAGCAGGCGCCGGCCCGGCGCTTTGAGTCCGTCCCGGGCCCCCAAGCCGAGCCGGTTCCTCAGGTAGCGGCCCCGTCTCCGGTAGCCGGAGGGACCGCGGCCCCGTCTCCAGACCTGCAGCGTACGGTGGAGCGCGTGCTTGAGGAAGGCCTGTCGGACCTGTATCAGAAGCTGGACCCCGCGGCGCAGGCGAAGTTCCGTCATGAGGGCGAGGTCACCGCGGTGCGCGTCACCGAGCTCCTGAAGGAAGTAAGCGTCAAAGTGGTCGAGCTTATGCGGCTTATCCGGAGGTGGCTGTTCATGCTTCCGGGCGTTAGTTCGCTGTTCGTGGAAGGACAGGCCAAGCTCAAGGCAGAGAAACTGCTTAGGCTCAAGCGTTGACGCATATGCCTAACCTGACGTCGTTTGATCTAGGCTGGTTCGACCCCGCAACGGCAGCAGTCCTGCTGGTGGGGCTGGTTCTGTTGATCGCGGCCATAGGGGCGATACGCATGGTATTGCACAAGGCGCGCGCCATTTCATCCAGCCTTGGGATGGTGGTGCTGTTGGTGCAGGTGCCGCGCGAATTGGGAACTCCGGACAAGCCGCAGGAACTTGCCGCCAAGGACATTCAGGAACAGCTCGGCGTGGCTGACCAGCTGTGGTCGACCGTTGGCGGTCTGCGCGCCCAGCACGGGTTCCGGGCGTGGCTCAGGGGCCGCACCGACCACGTGGCGCTGGAATTGGTCGTACAGGGCGGGCAGGTGTCGTTCTACGTGGCGGTGCCCCAGGACATGCGGGCGTTCATTGAACAGCAGGTGCAGGCCTACTATCCGCATGCGCTCGTGGAGCAGGTGGACGACTACAACCTGTTCACTCCTTCCGGCGTGGCGGCGGGCGCCTCGCTCAATTTGTCGCGTCCGTCGGCTTTCGGCCTCAAGACCTACCGCCAGTTCGATGCCGACCCCATGGGAGGAATAGTCACGAGTCTGAGCAAGGTGTCGCCGCAGGATGCGGCCGCCGTACAGCTAGTGGTGCGTTCCGCGCGCCGCTCGTGGCGCCGAGAGGGCGTACGCATAGCTTCGGAGATGCAGCAGGGCAAATCGCTGTCCCAGGTGTCGCATCAGGGTGCGTTCGGCAAGACATTCAGCCTGCTCGGCGATTTCCTGGGTTCGTCCGCCAAGGCAAAGCCGAAGCGGAACGAGCCTGAAAAGGCCCAGCACGTGCTGACGCCGCAGGAAGCGGAAATGGTGAAAGGCATAGAGCAAAAGGCTTCCAAGGCCGGCCTGGACGTAACCTGCCGCGTGGTGGCAGTAGCCAAGGACCGCGTGACGGCGGAAGGCTACCTGGAGGGGCTGGTCAACTCTTTCTCCCACTATAGCGTGTACCAGTACGGCAACCGTTTTGTCTTCAGCCGGCCCCGCGATCAGACCGGGCTTTTGCGCGGGTTCATCCACAGGCTGTTCGAAAACCGCCAGACTTTCGTGCTGAATACGGAGGAGCTGGCCTCGCTTTACCATTTTCCGGTACCCGGCTCGGAACTGCCGAGCGTCAGGTGGCTTACGGCGCGCAAGGCGCCGCCGCCCCAGAACGTGCCCGCGGACGGAATTGAGCTTGGCGTGAACGAATACCGGGGCGTGCGCACGCCGATACGGATGGCTTCGTCTGACCGGGCCCGCCATTTCTACGTGATAGGCAAGTCGGGCACCGGCAAAAGCGTGTTCCTGCAGAGTCTGGCGGTGCAGGACATTACGGCGGGCCGCGGCGTGTGCGTCATAGACCCTCACGGCGACCTGGTGGACGACATTCTGGCGCGCGTGCCGGCCTCGCGCGCGGACGACGTCATCATCTTCGACCCCACGGACACGGAGCGGCCGCAGGGCTTGAACCTTTTGGAATACGATCCGAGGTATCCGGAACAGAAAACCTTCGTCATCAACGAGTTCGTGAAGATACTTGAGAAGCTTTACGATCTCAAACAGACAGGCGGTCCCATGTTCGAACAATACCTTAGGAACGCCCTG
Organism: uncultured Gammaproteobacteria bacterium; assembly: GCA_964566145.1. GTDB lineage: Bacteria > Patescibacteriota > Patescibacteriia > Veblenbacterales > UBA10138 > CAZMHN01. The sequence goes on along the minus strand of CAZMHN010000018.1, from coordinate 11,786 downwards.
TTGCTTTTGATGGAGGACACCGCTTCCGGCGCGACGCTCATGGAAGTGTCCAAGGTGCTGGCCGATCCGGAATACCGCAAGTACAAGTTGTCGCGCTGTCACAACCCCGTAGTGTATGACTTCTGGGTGAAAGAGGCGCAGAAGGCCGGCGGCGATGCGGCCCTCGCGAACATGGTGCCCTACATCACCTCCAAACTGAACCAATTCGTGGCCAATGATTTCATGCGGCCCATTATCGGCCAGCAGGTGAGCGCGTTCAATTTCCGTTCGGTCATGGACGGACAAAAGATACTCCTGGTCAGACTGTCCAAAGGCAAGCTTGGCGATTTGAACGCGTACCTGCTTGGGCTGGTCATTGTAGGCAAGATACTTATGGCGGCGCTGTCGCGTACGGACGTGCCGCAGGACCAGCGCAAGGATTTCTATCTGTACATAGATGAATTCCAGAATTTCATCACCGATTCGATTTCGGTCATCCTGTCCGAGGCCAGGAAATACCGCCTCAATCTTACGGTGGCGCATCAGTACATAGGCCAGCTCGTCCAGGGCGGCGATACGCGGATCCGTGATTCGGTCTTCGGCAACGTAGGCACCATCGCAAGCTTCCGGGTGGGCGTCGAGGACGCGGAGTTCCTGGCCAAAGAGTTTGCGCCCGTCTTCACTTCGTACGACCTCATCAACATTGAGCTGTTCCACGCCTATCTCAAACTGCTCATCAACAATACGCCGTCAAGGCCTTTCAACTTGCGCGTACCTCCGCCCACGCCCGGCAGCCCGCAGCAGGGGGCAAGTTTGCGCGAGATGTCGCGGTCCCGATACGGCCGTCCCCGCGCCGAGGTGGAAAGCGAGATAGTCGAGCGCGCCGCCAGGCTGACTGCGGCCGTCCAGCCGCCAGTCACGCCTGCGCCAGCTGCGCCTCCCGCTCCGCCAGCCCCGCCACAGGTCCCTCCGGCGCAGACGCAAGCTGACCAAGCGCCGCCGCCTCTCACCATTTAGCATGTCAGGCGACCTGATCGGCCTCGTTTTATTGGCGGCTGTGTTGCTTTTGTTCGGAACCATGGCCTATGGCGCCATATCCGCGGCGCCGTGGGTGCCTTTGGGCAGACGCGATACCGAACGCATGGTGGCCGCGGCCTCTTTGGAGCCCGGGCAGGTGCTTGTGGACCTGGGATGCGGCGACGGCAGGATACTTGCGGCCGCGGCCAAGCGGGGATTTACCGCCATAGGCTATGAAGTGGCTTTCTTACCGTACTTTCTGGCGCAGGCGCGGAGATTGTTCTCGCCCCATAGGCGCCGCATGAAGGTGCGCCTGAAAAGCTTCTGGCACGAGCCTTTGGGCCAGGCCGATGCCGTGGTGTGCTTCCTTACCCCGCCGGCCATGCGGCGTCTGCGGACCCGCGTGCCGCACGAGCTCAAACCCGGCGCCAGGTTCGTGACCTACGCGTTTCCTTTGCCTGACGCGGAGCCTTCGCTGGTCGACAAGCCTGACCGGCGCACCATGTCCATATACGTGTATAGGCGTCCGTAAGCGCTTGGAGGGGGTGTGGATAGCCTGTGGTTGGCTCGGGTTTGCGCATGAAAATGACCTTCTTTATACTTTGAAGGTAAACCTAACTCAAGTTCGCTTGTCCCGTGCTAAGGCCGGCCGCCTAAAGGCCGGACCGTAAGGCACACAGGAGGGTGAGACAAAAGGAAACATACATATGCCAGCGCAACCGAAGCTCGTGCTCGTCCGTCAGCTTATCGAGGCTGCCCGGAATAACATAGACACCGCTACCCAGCTTCTCAAGGACCTCGGCGCACCCGAGGATGTTTCGCATACTCCCTCTCCGGCGCACCGCGCCCAGGCGGGAAGCGTGCAACGCACCGATCAGGGAGCGGTCATCATCGAAGGCGTGTTCGACGGGCAGAACATGGTGGGTCCGGACGGCAAGCTGTACAGCGTGCCGGCGAATTACGCTTCCAAGTCCAAATTGGTCGAGGGCGACCTTTTGAAGCTCACCATTTCTCCGGACGGCTCGTTCATCTACAAGCAGATAGGTCCGGTGGAGCGCGAGCGCATCATAGGCATTCTGGCGCGCGACGAGCAGACCGACGAGTACCGCGTGCTGGCCAAAGGACACTATTACCGCATACTGCTGGCCAGCGTGACATACTTCAAAGCCCAGGTAGGCGATGAAATGGTGGTGCTGGTGCCCAAGGGTACCCCTTCCACGTGGGCGGCGGTGGAGAATGTGATAAAGAAGGACGTTTCAGGCGCGCCGTTGCCGCCGCCGGAACCGGTCGGAGAAGCTCTGGCGGCCGCCCCCGCTGAAGCCGAACCGCCCAAGCGGCCCCGCGGACGACCCCGCAAGCATCCGATAGCGGCCGAGGCCCCGGATGTCAGCGAGACTCCCATTGCTGAACAGCCTGAGAAATTGGAGATTTAGCGGCGATCGGAACCCTCCTGCCTTATGGGCAGGAGGGTGTTTGCTAAGGCGCTACCGCCTCGCTACAATAGGTGGGCTATGACGTCCACGCTGTACCGCAAGTACCGCCCTCAGGTGTTCGCCGAGGTCGTAGGCCAGGATCACATCAAGCTCACGCTTGAGAACCAGATAAAGACGGGCAGGCTCGCTCATGCCTATTTGTTTTGCGGCATGCGCGGCGTGGGCAAGACCACGCTGGCCAGGCTCCTGGCCAAGGCGGTGAACTGTGAACGCCGGAAAGGCGGCGCGAGCGAGCCGTGCGGCGAGTGTGATTCGTGCGTGGCCATACGGGACGGGCGCAGTTTGGATTTGCTGGAAATAGACGCCGCTTCGAACAGGCGCATAGACGACATTCGCGAGGTCAGGGAGCACATACCCTACGGGCCGTCCAGCTCCCGCTACAAGGTGGTGATAGTGGACGAGGTGCACATGCTGACGACCGAGGCGTTCAACGCCCTGCTGAAGACGCTGGAGGAGCCGCCGGCGCACGTCATGTTCGTGCTGTGCACCACCGAAGTTCACCGTCTGCCTGAGACCATCATCTCCCGGTGCCAGCGTTTCGATTTCAAGCGCTTGGGCGCCCAGGACCTGACGGAGCGCCTGCAGAAGCTCGCCAAGGCGGAAGGCGCGCGGGTTGACGCAGAAGTCATGTCGCAGATAGTGCAGCTGGCGGGCGGTTCGACGCGCGACGCCGAAAGCCACCTGGGTAAGCTTTTGAGCCTGGGGGAAAAGCACGTGACCCGCGATCTGGCCCAGCTTGTCCTGCCTCGCGCCGACGTCGGGGTGGCCATTGAGTTCCTGGAGCTCGTCGTCGGGCGGCAGGCCGGCCCGGCCGTACAGACGCTGAACACATTCGTGGCCGAAGGGGGCGACCTGCCCCATCTGTACCGGCAGGTCATGGAGCTGATGCGCAAGATGCTGTTAGTGAAGCTTGGGGGCGCCCTGCCCGAGTACGCCTCGGTTGCATTGACGTCGGAAGCGGAGGCCAAGGTGGCGGCGCTGGCGAAACAGGTTACCCTGGGCCGCCTGGAGCGTTTGCTTGAAGTGTGGCTCGGCGTGGAGGGTGCGTGGCGCATGAGCGAGGTGTGGCAGCTTCCCCTGGAACTGGCGGCGGTAAAGCTGGCCGAAGGCGAGGCGGCGGCAGGCGGGGGAGAGGACGGTCCGAAGGCGGCCGCCTCGGCCAAGCCTGCGGCTCAGGCCAGGCCTGCGTCCGCGGGCAAGAGCGTGGCTTTGGAACTTGAGCACATAGTGGAGCGCTGGAGCGAGATAGTGGCCAAAGTCAGGGAAGTGAACCATTCGCTGTCGTTCATACTGTCCGTGGCCCGCCCGGTGAAAATGGAGTCGGGCACTCTGACTGTCGGATTCCAGTACAAACTGCACGAGGAGCGCATCCGGGACCCCAAGGTGCGTTCTACCATCGAGGAGGTGGCCGCGGGGGTGCTCGGGGCGCCGGTGACATTAGTGGCCGTGGTGGAGGACAAGCCCGGGCAGGGAGATTTGCTCTCGAACGTACTCACGACGTTCGGCGGCCAGCTGGTTCCCTAGGCTTGCCTTTTTCGGTTCGCATCACTATACTGTTTCAGAACTGAAGCGGTTTGTTGCCGGTGCTGGGGGATCGTCTAATGGTAGGACGCTGCGCTCTGGACGCAGTAATCATGGTTCGAATCCATGTCCCCCAGCTTCGACAGGAAGCCGCAGTATAAAAAAGACGGGCCAACCTTTGGTGGGCTGGCCCGTTGTCAGGATTTATTTGAGGAGATTCGTCCTGCGCAGGACGGGATAGCGCGGGACAGTTCTGCGGTGCGGGTTATCCTGTCGCTCACGTGCTGTTCCCAATCCTCGGGAGCCGCAAGCCAGCGTTCTGCCGCTTCGGCGGTGATGAAGCTCATCTCCGCGCACGGAGGCGCCGGGCGTTTGAGGCATCCGCTGTAGAGCACGTACGGGTGGTAGATGGACTTGTAACGAGAGCCGGCTACGAGGAACTTGTAGAAATCAAGCTTTGTCTCGTGCTGGATAAGGTACAGCATGGTCTCCTGTGCGGTCAGCGGAGACCGGCCGTGGGACCGCAGCAGCCTGAGGTAGGTTTCGTGCGGCATCTTGCGCACGCCGGCGCCGTGAGCCACGTCGAGGAGCAGGTAGGGGCGTTCCGGGATGCTGAGCGAAGGCAGAGTGAGTATTTCGTTCTCATTCAGCAGCAGTCTGCCTTCCGTGCGCTCCACCTTATCCCTCCCGTGAGGAATGACCTCCACCATGCGCATGAGTTCGCCGAGCCGCAGAGAGCCGTGAGGCACTATGAGGAAAGGCACGCGGCCGTTCACTTGAGCGCCGTGAGCCAGGATAAGCTTGCGCAAAGGTTCAAGCGCATCCTTGAACTCTTCTTCCGTTTGGCCTATGGCCTCATGGTAGCCGCGCTCGAGAAGTATCTCCACCTGGTAGTCGAACCGTTCGTCTATTTCATGGTGTCGCGCCGGATGCGGGTCGTCTATGGGCGCAAGCAGGAGCGCTCCGTCCAAGCGTACTTGCGGCAGGGGGGAAGGCGTTTCCAGCCGTATTTTGGCGCTGGTCGGCCGTTGGGACATAGTGCGCCTGCCCCTCGTGTCTTTCGGGCGCGCTTGGTAGGCGTTCAGGAAAGAGGTATACAGCTTGAGCTTGGCCGGTGAATAGGCGATGGTCAGGACATCCCTTCCCGATATGAGCGGAAGTTCGTTACCGACGGCGCACACCGTGCGTAGTGCTTCCAACAGTTCCTCTTCAGTTATCTGCCGCTGAAGCTTACTTTCCAACACGCCCTTCAGAACTCTGGCCAGTGATTCCTGCTGGGGCGGCAGTTTGGCTGTGCGGGATTTGCCCGCGGCGGCGCGTTCTAACCCGAGCAGAAGCTCGAGAAGCAGCTGCTGTACCCTGGCTATGCAGGTGAGGGTGCGTGGCGACAGGCGGTATTCTTCACCGTTCTCCAGCGCCCTCAAATACTTTTCCGCGGCCCGCGCGGCACCATGGAAGGTCCAGCGGGTCACGTAAGGACGCTGATTGTTCATGTTCGCTATTCCTTGGAAGTTTTTGTTTTTGTAATCATGTGTTTGTACCATAGAATCGGTCGTGTGTCAAGATTACGCATAAACGGTAAGCTCCGCCGGCTTGCTAATAAGCCGCAGTTCGCTTACGCTAGAACAGTATTTATAGCTCTGCTTATGCTCCAATCACAGCTATTCACCAAAACTACCAGGACCGCGCCGGCCGATGAGGTGTCGGTGAACGCCAGGCTTTTGACGCAGGCCGGGTTCATAGACAAGCAGCTGGCCGGCGTGTATTCGTTCCTGCCTCTGGGGTACCGCGTCGTAAAGAAGATAGAGCAGGTGATACGCGAGGAAATGAACGCCATCGGCGGCCAGGAGCTGGTTATGACCGCGCTTCAGCCCAAAGAACTGTGGCAGAAGACCGATCGCTGGGTGACGCCGGAGGAAATAATGTTCAAGGTAGGCAAGGCAGGCGAGGAACCGGGCGTAGGCCTGGCCTGGACGCATGAGGAGGCCGTTACCGAGATAGCCAAGCGGTTCGTAAATTCCTACCGCGACCTGCCCAAGGCGGTGTACCAGTTCCAGACCAAGTTCAGGAACGAGCCCAGGGCCAAGAGCGGCATCATCCGGATGCGCGAATTCGTCATGAAGGATCTGTACAGCTTCCACGTTTCGGAAGCCGATTTGGACCAGTATTACGAAAAAGCCAAGGCGGCCTACCTCAAGGTGTTCCAGCGGTGCGGCTTGGAGGCTTTGGTGGTGGAGGCTTCCGGCGGCGCTTTCACCAAGAAATTCAGCCACGAGTTCCAGGTGCTGACGGAGGCGGGTGAGGATTACACGGTGTACTGTCCGGCTTGCAAATACGCCCAAAACAGGGAGGTGGCGCAGGGTAAGGTGGGGGCGACCTGCCCCGCCTGCGGCAACATGCCCCTGACGGAAGGCAAGAGCGTGGAAGTTGGCAATATCTTCAAGCTGGGCACGAAGTTCTCCGAGGCTTTGGGTCTTCATTTCACCGATGAAGCCGGCCGGCAGAAGCCCGTCATCATGGCGTCGTACGGCATAGGGCCCGGCCGCGTCATGGGAACCATAGTGGAAGTGCATCACGACGAGGCCGGCGTGGTATGGCCGGAAGAAGTGGCGCCGTTCCGGCTCCATCTTTTGGCTTTGGGACAAGGCGAACCGCTGAAGCAGGCTCGCGCGCTCTACGACGCGCTGTCAGCCAAAGGCGCGGAAGTGCTGTTCGACGACCGCGACGAACAGCCCGGCGTCAAGTTCAAGGATGCGGACCTTATCGGCATTCCGTGGCGCGCGGTCGTGAGCGAGAAGACAGCAGGCAAAGTCGAGCTCAAAGCCAGGGCCGGTAAAGAGGCCGAGCTTGTTGCCGAAGCCAAAATCGTGAGCACGTTTAGTGTTCGGGGGTAAGCCTGGACACGTTCGGGTGCGTCCATTAGACTATGGGCGTATGTTCGGTTCCCTGTGGGGCAAACTTTCGCGCGACATAGGCATTGACCTGGGTACGGCCAACACGCTTGTCTTTGTGAAGGACAAGGGCATTGTCGTGAATGAGCCGTCGGTGGTGGCGGTGAACACGAGGAGCGATCAGATCGTGGCGGTGGGCTCCGACGCCCAGCGCATGCTCGGCAAGACCCCGCCGCACATCGTGGCCACTCGGCCGCTTTCGGACGGCGTCATTTCCGATTTCGAGGTGTCCGAGAAAATGCTGAAGTATTTCATCGACCGCGTTCACGAGGGAAGCTACGCCATAGCGCCGCGGCCTCGCGTGGTCATTGGGATCCCCTTGGGAGTTACGGAGGTGGAGCGGAAAGCCGTTGAGGACGCCGCGCTTTCGGCCGGCGCCCGCGAAGTACTGCTCATTGAGGAGCCGATGGCGGCCGCGCTGGGGGCGCGCCTGCCCATCCGCGAAGCCACGGGCCACATGGTGGTGGACATAGGCGGAGGCACCACTGAAATAGCCGTAATCAGCCTGGGCGGCGTGGTGGTGTCGCGTTCCATGCGGATAGCCGGGGACGAGCTCACTGAGGCCATCGTCAACTACGCCCGCGAGCATTTCAACCTGCTTTTGGGCGAGCGCATGGCCGAGGAGGTGAAGGTAAAGCTGGCTTCGGCCGTGGAAACGGACAAGCCGACGCAGATGAAGATGCGCGGCCGCGACCTGATAACCGGCCTGCCGCGCGAGGCCGCGATAACCGACGCCCAGGTGCGCGAGGCCATACAGAAGATACTCAGGCTCATGGTGGAGAACATCAAAACGACCATCGAAAGCACTCCTCCCGAGCTGGTGGCCGACATTTACGAGCGGGGGATAGTCATGAGCGGCGGAGGCGCGCTGATGAAAGGTCTGGACAAGCTGTTCACACACGAGCTGTCGGTGCCTGTGCAGGTGGTGGACGATCCGCTGACCGCGGTCGTGCGGGGGACCGGCGTGGTGCTGGACGACATCGAAGGGACCAAGGACCTGCTTCTGCCTTCAACCCAGCGGTAGCCTATGCCAACTGCCTTCCGGCATCAGCTCTGGCGGGTAGCACTGGTGCTCGCGGTGGCGCTCATTGTGGTGGCGTCGCCGCTGTGGCGAATGATCCAGCGCGGCACTCAAGCCGCGCTTGTTCCGGTGGTACGCGAGTTCCACCGGGCCGGATCTTACGCCGGTTCGCTGTTCCGCGCTCACACGACGGAGCAGGAGAATGAGCGCCTGCGCCAGGAGCTGGCCGCCTGGCAGGCGCGGAACGCCGCCTATGAACAGCTTCTGCAGGAGAACGAACAGCTCAGGGAATTGTCCGGCTTCCAGGTCCCCAGCGGCGTAGACGTGGTCGGGGCCGAGGTCATAGGCCAGGAAGAGAACGAAACCGGGCGGAAGTACGTGGTGAACCGGGGAGCGCAAGACGGCGTCCGTTCCGGATTGCCGCTGGTGGCCGGCCTGCCAGGCGCGGTCGGTTCCGCCGCGGCCATGGTTCTCGTCGGGACAATTACGGAGGTGTCGGAGCGTACGTCCAGTTTCGTGCCGACCACCTCGCCCGCCAGTCAGGTGCTGGCGCAGGTCGTGAACGACGAACACAGCCAGGGCCTGTTGCGCGGCGAGTTCAACCTTGGGTTGCGCCTCACCTACCTGCCGCCTAACGACGCGGTGGAGGTGGGTGACGCGGTCGTGACCGGCAACCTGGACGAACGCGTGCCTTCCGGAATTCTGGTCGGTTCCATAACTTCGGTAGAGCGCATCGAAGGCGCGTTCTTCCAAAGCGCCACGGTAGTTCCGCCCGTTCCGCTTGAGCGGTTCAGGTTCCTGTACATACTCAAGCGTTCCGGCATGTAAGGCTATGAAGCGGGCACTCTATCTTTGTCTCGCGGGCCTCAGCTTGGCCCTCCTCAGGTTCATGCTTGTGCCTTATGCCGGCCTGGCCGCTGATCTTTTGCTCATCTTCCCGCCGTTCCTCATGTGGCTGGCGGGGGACAGACGGAGGGCGGCCTGGCTTTTGACCGTGTCTTGCATCCTGGCGGACGCGCTGTCGCCGAATCCGTATCCGGTCGTAACTCTGGCCAGCCTGCTGGCAGGCTCGGGCTATGTGCTTATATTTGAGCCGTTCATTTCATCCGACAACACGCTGACGCGCGCGCTGGCGGCGTTCCTCTGGCTCGCAGCCTGGCGCGGCGCACTGGTCGGCGTGCTCTGGGCGTCCGTTGCCTGGGGCGGCGCGGTGCTGGCGCCGCACGCGCCGGCCTGGACGCAGGTGGGCGCTTGGTTCGCGGGAGCCGGCGTGCTCTGGGCGCTGGCTTGGGCCGCGCGGCGGGCGGCGGGAATGGGGAGATACGGGCATGGCGCGGCAGGGTGATCCGTTCATCATCAAGGAAGAAGGGGGCGACATAGCCGACCGGGACGTGTCGGGGTTTTCCTGGCGCAAGTACGAAGGCACCACCCTGGGCGACGCCGGAGTGGGCACTTTGAAGCGCGTCATCAGCCAGGCCGTGCCGTACGCGTTCACCATGGCTCTGCTGGCCGTGCTTTTAGTGCTCACCGCCAGGATCATGTACGTGCAGGTGCGGGAGGGAGCGCACTGGCGCGGCGTGGCCGAAGGCAACCGCATACGCCTGGAAACGCTTTTTCCCCGGCGCGGACTGATTACGGACCGCTACGGCCGGCTTCTGGCGTACAACGTGCCCAGCTTCCGCCTAACGGCGGTGTCGGCCGAACTGCCGCCGGGCGACGTCGAGCGCGAGGAACTCTTGACGCGCGTACTGGCGGACGTGCCCACCGAGCTGTTGAACCAGGAGAACCTGGCGCACATCAACGAGCCGTCGTACGTGCCGCAAGTCCTGGCCACGCACCTGCCGCACGATCTGGCTCTGAAGCTCATGCTCAGGGTGTCGGACGAGAGCGGGCTCAGGATAGAGCCGGTGGCGGACCGGGCGTATGTCGGGGGTTCGGCCATCGGCCAGCTTCTGGGGTACGTGGGCGTGCTGACGCGGGATGAATTCGAAGCGTACGACGGCTACGAGCTGGCCGATACCATCGGCAAGGCCGGGGTCGAGCTGGCGTACGAACAGGAGCTTCGCGGCAAAGTCGGCAAGCGGCAGGTGGAAGTGGACGCGCGCGGCGTGGAGCGCCGGGTGTTCGCCGTGGAGCCTCCGGTCGCGGGAGCCAAGCTCACGCTGTCTGTGGACATTGAGCTCCAGCAGGCGGCGTACGCCGCCCTGCAGAAAGCCGTGGATGCCACCAGCCGGAAAGGCGGGAGCGTGGTGGCCATGGATCCAGCCACAGGCGAGGTGTTGGCCCTGGTGAGCTATCCCGCCTTCGACCCCAACACGTTCACCGTGGGCAGGGACGCCGAACGCATCGCCGAGCTGCTGCAGGACCCGAAGTACCCGCTGTACAACCGCGCCATTGGCGGCACCTACCCGTCAGGCTCCACCATCAAGCCGTTCGTGGCCGCCGCGGCCCTGCAGGAAAAAGTCATTACGCCGCAGACCGCGTTCGTGAGCACGGGCGGCGTGTACGCCGGCTCGCAGTTCTTCGCTGATTGGAAAGCCGGCGGCCACGGAGCCACCAGCGTGCTCAAGGCCATCGCCGAATCGGTGAACACCTTTTTCTACCTCATAGGCGGCGGCTCGGACGAACGCGTGGGGCTGGGCATTAGCCGCTTGAGCAGTTACCTCCGTACCTTCGGGTTCGGGCGGGCCACCGGCGTGGACCTGCCGGGCGAACAAGCCGGCATGGTGCCGGACGCGGCGTGGAAGCAGAGGGTGATGAACGACCGCTGGTATCGCGGCGATACCTACAACGTGTCCATCGGCCAGGGCAACCTGCTGGTTACGCCCTTACAGCTGGCCGCGGCCTACGCCTCGGTCGCGACCGACGGACAGCTTCGCACCCCCCGGGTGGCGCATGAGCTTGCGTATCCGTCGGGCGAGTCCATAGCCGTTATGGCCAAGTCCGCCGGCACTCCGCCTATAGACCCTGGGTGGCTGGAAACCGTGCGCCTGGGCATGCGGCAGACAGTAACTTCAGGCTCGGGCAGGGGGCTTCTGGGTGTGAGTCTGCCGGTTGCGGGCAAGACCGGCACGGCCCAAACCGGCACGCGCACGAATACGCACGCCTGGTTTGCCGGCTACCTTCCCGCGGACGACCCCGAGTTTCTTCTGGTGGTAATGGTGGAGGAGGGCGGCGAGGGCTCCAGCACCGGCATTGCGATTGCGCGCGAGATTTTCAATTGGTATACTGCCGAGCGCGCCGGAGGTCAGGTTCCCTTGACACGCGCCAGCGGCTCGCGCTAGCCTACTGCCTATAGTCATAAGCGAAAGCACGCACCTGTGCGCGAACCCCAAGGGCTCGCCAAGGGGTGCAAGACACTGGCCGATAGGGCCAGTTAGTTATTGTGAATCATATGGCACCAGACGGTCAGCACTACGTAACCAAAGACGGCTTGGAAAAGCTCAAGGAAGAGCTGAAGTCCTTGAAGTCCGTGAAGCGCAAGGAGATAGCCCAGCGTATACAGGAAGCCAAGGAGCTTGGCGACCTCTCTGAGAACGCGGAGTACTCGGAAGCCAAGTCCGAGCAGGGTTTCATCGAGGGGCGCATTATCGAGCTGGAGAACATACTGAAGAACGCCTCGGTCATCGAAGAGGGCGCAACCCAGGGCGGCGTGGTCCGCATCGGTTCCACGGTGAGGGCTAAGAGCGACCGGACCGAAGTCACCTACACCATAGTGGGCTCGAACGAGGCCAGCCCGGTGAATGGCCTCATCTCCAACGAATCGCCTTTGGGCGAGGCGTTCCTGGGGCACAAAGTGGGGGA
>CAZMHN010000017.1:14541-18134 GCA_964566145.1 uncultured Gammaproteobacteria bacterium | reverse complement strand
AACGACAGCACTAACTACGACTTTGGCGCATCTGCCGGCCTCACTGCCTACAACAAGTTAGGCTTCTGGGTCCGCAGCTCTGTGGCCAAGGCCGTCGGTGATATCGCTGTAAGCGTCTCCAGCACGGCTGACGCCACTGACGACGCTACATTGAACGGTTTGGGCACGGTCAGCTTGAACAACAGCAACCTGCCTACAGCCATCACCAACGCCAACCAGTGGTACTACGAGGAGTACTCAGTCACCACGGCGTCCACTGACCGGTACGTGACCATCAACATCAAGGCCAACCCGGACAACGCCGCCACCATCCTTATTGACGACCTTCGGTTCTACACCGATTCGCTCAATGTGGACATAGCTGGTGACTTGAACAGCACTGTAGCCACATCGAACGGTCTGCTCGCGTCCCTCAAGGACTCCGGCGTCACCACTCGCATGTACGGCGCCTTTAGCGGCACCGCTACTGCTGGTACCATCAAGCTCATCGCCGGTAACGGCGCTGACGTGGCCGCTGTAACAACCTACAGCGATGTTGAGATTTCGAGCTCCGCTTTGGCGCTCGACCTCGAAACCAGCACCTCTTCTCTCACGAAGGCTGATACAACTGCCGACGAGAGCTTGAGCGTGTCCGTTGACACAGGCAATGTTTCGTCTGCCGGCGACTTCGTCTGGTACGACAACAGCGACTCTGCTGGTTCCAACAACATGGCTGGTCTGACGGTTGTCAGCCCGCTCTCTACCACCATCACCTTCGCCAACACCTACTAATCTTAGTTAGGTCTTGGCCGATTGGTATCGGCTGATAGAGCTAAAAGTCCTAAGCTGATTTGAAAAGATTGACTTGGGACACCCAAGACCCCGCCTCACGGCGGGGTCTTGGTGTTTTAGGGAATAGGGAGCAAGTGTATCGCCTCGGTCCGTTTATCCGAATTTATCCGAATCAATCCCAGCACAGTTATGGACGGCCGTCCATAACTGTGCTGGGGAGGGTGGGTGCGGGTTGACATGGATGGGGCGGCGTTTTAGATTAGTTTTGTTGAGGTGATGTATGGGATACGTACACACCATTGACGAATCCCCTCGGGGAGGCTTCCGCCGCGGCGCAAGAACCACAGCACGTCTTCTGGGCCTGTTCATAGCAGGCCTTTTTGTTTGGTTTTTTGCTTCGCAGGCCGGTGCCGCCGGCCCGACCTATCCACCGTCGAACATCAGCGTGGACACAATATGGACACTAGACGGAAGTCCGTACGTAATCGGTCCCGCACTGACGGTGCGGCCGGGGGTGACGCTTACCATTGAACCCGGTGTGGTGGTGAAGATGATCAAGTATACAGGGTTCACGGTGAATGGCATTCTGAACGCCGTTGGGGCTGATGCCCAGAGGATTATTTTTACCTCATACAGTGACGATGAAGCAGCAGGTGACACTAACAATGACGGCAGTGCGACGGGGCCGCTTTATAGTGCATGGGGCTATGTATACTTTGCACCGGGGAGTGGCGGCGCTTTGTCATACGCCGATTTGCGGTATGGGGGAAACAATTATCCTAAGCCGAATTTTCAAGCACAGCTCGTCATAGAAGAAGCTGAACCAACCGTTTCCCATCTTTCAATAACCAAGGGAGGCAGCCTTGGTTTTGGTTGGGCCGTTCGCTTGTGGAATACAAACGTGACCATCCGGGATAGCTACTTGGCGAACGATATTGCCCCTGCTACGAGCAGTGGGTATGGCATGGTGATTTACGGCGGACAGCCGACGATTCTGAACAACGAGATAACAGGCAACAAGCAGGCCGGCATCGCCCTGAGCCAGGAGGCCCAGCCAACCGGAATCATCATAGTCCAAGGTAATAGTATTCACGACAACGGTCAGGTTGGTTCCTCAATACGTTATGGCCTGGCGAATTTCACGAATGCGATGGTAGATGCAAGGGATAATTGGTGGGGGGATAATTCCGGGCCCAAACATCTGGATAATCCAGGTGGTCTTGGTCAGGATATCTATGGTCCAGTTTTATTTGACCCTTGGGTGGGGAAGACGCAACAACTCGACCCGGTAATCCTGATCCCTGGGATACTTGGTTCGTGGCAAGTGAACGGCACCTGGCAACTCGACCCAATCTTACATACCTATGATGATTTGTGGTTAGCCATGCAGAGAGCGGGCTATGAAGTAGGTACTACACTGTTCGCATTTCCTTACAATTGGAGGCAAGATAACGTTCTTGCTTCTTTAGAGCTAAAGAGCAAAATTCAGGAAGTAAAACAGATTTGTGGTTGTACCAAAGTCGACATCGTTGCCCACAGTATGGGAGGCCTAGTTGCTCGTAGTTATATTCAGGGGGTTGATTATGCGGATGATGTTGACCAGGTTATATTCCTCGGAACACCACAGAGGGGAGCACCCAGGGCTTACTTACAGTGGGAGGCTGCCGAAGGTTTTCCACCCGGCCCGTATGGTTTTTTAATGAAACAGGTTTTTCTACTGGAGGCATTTAAGCATGGCTACCTTAGTTTAGTCGGTTATATTCGTGTGGGGGTTACCTCAGTACAGCAGCTACTGCCTATAGATAATTATCTTCGGGATGCTTTTACGGGAAACCTAAAACCATATCCGACTGATTACCCAAGAAATACCTACCTTGAGAATTTGAACGTTTCTCCAGCCATTGAATTATTGAGAAGTAGAATTAGTCCAACTTACATAGTTGGTAATTTAGGACAAAGCAGCACGCTCAATAGTATCCGGATTGTTTCCGATCCAGACCCTGATGATAACCTCTGGCCGCACGGCATACCCGAGGATTTTGGTGATACGTTAACTGATCAAGGTCTGGAAGCTGGACTAGGAGATGAAACTGTTCCTTTATTGAGTGGTAGTGCTTTAGGTACGGGAAGCAATATAGATACTTTCACCTTGGATTCCGAACATAGTAAGCTCCCTACCAATGCCCAGCTTGACGTAATCGAAATTCTCACAGGTACACGCCCTACCGAAGAAGTTAGTTTGTGGGATATTGCCAAGTATCTTTTTATTTCCATCAAGTCCCCAGCAGACTTTCAGGTCATTGATCCCCAAGGCAATCGGGTAGGTAAGGACTTTAGTACTGGCGCCATGCTCACCGAAGTCCCAGGAAGCTTCTATACTGGATACGATACAGATATCGAATTTGTCACAATTCCCAATCCCATAGACGGTGAATATCAGGTGAAGCTCGAGGGGACTGGTGTTGGGCCATATACAGTAGAGACAAGTGCCATTGATGATACCCAAGCCCAAACCACGTCATTTACTGGTGTAATTGATACTGGAATTCAAGAAGGGTTGAACTTTGCCTACAACGCGGAGCAAAACACTATTGAGCCTCCAGTGCCGCAAGACGTCACCCCGCCAGTTATTACCATTACTTCTCCAGAAAATGGACGGGTGTATACGCACCAGGATACAATAGCAGTAGATTATTCAGTGGCTGATGATACTGGAGTGCGGTTTTCAAAGGCCACCTTCTCAAGTGACCCACGAGAGGTGGTAAATGGTGAAGCTATAGACTTGTTCTTTGAACCGATAGGTACCCATAAACTGGCCGTAG
>CAZMHN010000017.1:0-14531 GCA_964566145.1 uncultured Gammaproteobacteria bacterium | reverse complement strand
CAGATTATTTGAATAATTCGTCACAGGCAGTAGTCGAGTTTGAGATAGGAGCTACTTTTGATAGTACTATTCGGGACATTGAACGAGCTTATACTTTAGGTTGGATAAAAGAACAGCGGCTAAAGAATTTATTAGTATTAGAGGTTAAAATCATTCAGAAGATTAGAAAGACACTAGACCAAAAAAAGGCGCTACGTTCCTTCCAGATAGAACTAGCTTTGCTGCGTAGGTTTGGCAAAATAACAAGTGATGGTCAAGAATTACTTAAGGGAGATGCAGAGTACATTATTAGCCACTTATAACTTAAACCTTATGGAAAACATCATACAGACAGCAGAGAAAAAACTTTCTAATGGTGCCAAGATATTTCTGGTATATCTCATAAGTATACTTGGGGGCATTGTTTTGGTGTCACCGCTCTCGAAGATATATATATATATATTTAAACCAAACCCATTAATAGGCTTTGGTGATATTGGCAGTACTGAAATTAATTATTTATCAGGAGGTTTCACTATTGGCTATATTTTTTTTCTGAGTTTGCTGGTCGTCTTGCTTGAGAAGAGGAAACATCAATTCTGGACCTGGTTCTGGGGTATAATCCTATTTTTGGTAATCACTTTGGGTGAGTGGAAATACTTTGGGTTCAACCTACTAGTCTCTCTTGTTGGCTATATTGTTGGTTTTGGAGTCTTGTATATAAAGAATCGGGTAGTGGCAGCAAGGAGGGCGAGCTAGTTCTACTAAACCCCGACGCAGGCCGGGGTTTTTGGTTACTGAAACAGTTCACACGCGGGGGCGTTTCTGTTATAGTATGAAAGCTATGAGCCCTCATGTCGGGCGATATTTGCGGGCCATTCTACTCCCGGGCATTGCCTTGGGAATTTTCGTATTGTTCGGCTCGCAGGCAAGCGCGGCCGAGCCGTGCCGCCTGGCCGTGGTGCGGGAATCAGGCGAGATTTCAGCGTACCGGTGCTCGGCGCGCCTGAGTGAGGCGCAGGCCACGGCGTACCTTACTGCTCAGCCCGGGGTGCGTTTGGTCGCGCCGGTGCGCGAATACAATCTCCAAATCGCGCCGAACGACACGTACTTCAGCGAGCAGGGGGCGTACCTGCGGCAGATACGCGCCTTGGACGCATGGGACAAGCCCCTGGTTACGACCCAGCGGCCCATCATCGCCGTGCTGGATTCGGGCGTGGATATAGATCATGTTGACCTGTCACAGAACATTTGGTTCAACCCCTGGGAAGTGCCGGGCGACCGCATGGACAACGACGGCAACGGCTACGTGGACGACCAGTACGGCTGGGATTTCATCGGCAATGTCCACACCGGTACGCCGAAGTTCGAGGAAGGCTGGACCAATCTGGCCATGCAACACGGCACCATCGTGGCCGGCGTGGCCGCGGCCGTGGGCAATAACGCCCAGGGCGTAACCGGCCTGGCCTGGCGCGCGCGCATAATGCCGGTGCGAGTGCTGAACAGCAAGGGTACGGGCGACACAGTGACGGTGGCCAAAGGAATTGAGTATGCCATCAAGAACCACGCCGACATCATCAACCTTTCGTTCGTGGGGCCGCTGTCAGACCCTGTCCTGGACGACGCCATCCGCCGCGCCTACGCCGCCGGCGTGCTGGTGGTGGCCGCGGCCGGCAATGAGGCCGGCAGTCAGATAAACATGGACGTGAGCCCGCAGTTCCCGGTGTGCGACGACGGCCGGAACGGAGAGAACCGCGTTATCGGCGTGGCGGCAGTGGACGAAGCCGACAGGTTGGCGGCGTTCTCGAACTACGGCTCCAGGTGCATAGACATCTCAGCTCCCGGCACGGGCGTGTACAGCACCCAGTTCATGACGAGCCAGCAGTCTGGGTTCACCAAGCCCTACGGCGGGTACTGGTCAGGCACGAGCGTGGCCGCGCCCATGGTGTCGGGCGCTCTGGCGCTCGTGAAAGCCGCCCATCCGACCTTTTCGGCTTCGCAGGTGAGGGACATGGTGCTTACCTCCGGCGACCAAATAGACCTGGCGAACCCGGCGTACCGCGGCAAGCTCGGGCGCCGCTTGAACGTGCGTGCGGCGCTGGACCTGGCGGACAGCTCCAAATTCCCCAAGCAGAGTCCCGTTATCGTGGCGCCGTACTCCGGGGCCGCGCCTGACGTGTCGGTGTTCGACCAGTCGGGCGGCCTGGTGCAAAAATTCCAGGCTTACGCCGCCAGCTTTCGCGGCGGCGTACAAGCCAGGGGCGGCGACGTTGACCGCGACGGCGAACGGGAAATCGTGACCGTGCCGCGGTCGGCCGGCGGGCCGCACGTGCGCATATTCAGCCAGCGCGGCGAGCTCGAATACCAGTTCATGGCAGTGAACCCCAATTTCCGCGGCGGGCTTTCGCTGGCCATAGGGGAAATTTCCGGCAACGACCGCGACGACATCGTGCTCGGGGTTGGTCCTGGCGCCAGCAACCTGGTGCTGGTGTTCGATTTTGCCGGCAACCTTCAGCACCAGTTCGTGCCTTACGCCTCGTCCTACACCGGCGGCGTGAATGTGGGCGTGGGGGACCTGGATAGCGACGGCTACAACGAAATCGTGGCCGCGCCCATGACCGGAGGCAAACTGCCAGTGAGGGTGTTCGACCGCCGCGGCACGCTTATACGCGAGTTCGCGGCGTTCCCCGCGCTCCCGCGGGGCGGGGCCAACCTGAGCGTGGGTGACGTGGACGGCGACGGCCGGGCCGACATAGTCATAGGCGCCGGCATGGGCGGCGGACCGCAGGTGCGGGTGTTCAACGGCGACGGCAAGCTCTTGTCCCAGTTCTTCGCTTATGACAGCAAATTCCGCGGCGGCGTGCAGGTGGCCGTGGGCGATACGGACGGCGACGGCAAACAGCAAATCGTGACCGCGCCCGGCGTGGGCGGCGGACCGCAGGTGCGGGTGTTCAACGTGAAGGGCGAAGCCATGTCCCAGTTCTTCGTAGAGCCTGCGAATTTCCGCGGCGGGCTGTCCATCGGCGTGTACCGCTAGCTATGGAACAGGTCAATCACGTGAAGCCCCGGACGGCGTGGGGTCACCTGTGGCGCTTCCTGGCCATAGGCATGGCCGGCGCCGTCATTGATTACGGCGTGTACATTTCCCTGACGCGCCGCACAGGCTTCTTCGCTTCGCACCTGGTGGCGGCAAACACCATCGCCTTCCTTGCGGCCAACGCCAACAGTTTTTACTGGAACCGGCAGTGGAATTTCGGAGGCGGCAAGCCGGCCGGCAAGCAGTATCTGACGTTCGTGTCGGTGTCGTTGGTATACCTTGCGGTCATACAGAGCCTGTTCTGGGTGCTCATAGCGCAGTTCCACGTCTTCGACCTTTTGGCCAAAGCCATGGCCATCGGCTTTGCGCTCACCGTGTACTTTACGGTGCTAAGGCAGTGGGTGTTCGCGCGCCGCGAAGGGCCCATCATCGGCGTTTGAGCAAAGGCCATTTTTTGGCTACACTGACAATGGTATTTATCGCATAGATTCGTCAAGGTATGGCATACAAACAAGTGCTCGACAGGCCGACGGCGCTGGTGGCCGGAGGCGCAGGATTCATAGGCTCGCATCTTTCGGATGAGCTGGTGAAGACGCGCAACGTAATTTGCGTGGACAACTTCGTGACCGGCCAGGAGGAGAACATAGACCTGCTCCTGCAGAACCCGAACTTCAAGTTCATTAAGCACGATCTCAAGGAGCCCCTGGACCTCACTAAGTTCCCGGAGCTCGAGGTGTTCCAGGTGAAGTTCCAGGGCGTGCAGGAGATTTACAATCTGGCCTGCCCCACTAGTCCCAAGGAGTACAACCGCCTGCCGCTGGAAACCCTGCTGGCGAATTCGCACGCCACCTACAATCTGCTGGAGCTGGCAGTTGAGTACGGGGCCAAGTTCATGCTGGCGTCCACCTCCTCGGTCTACGGCGAGCCTTCGGATGTGAACCATCCGTTCAGCGAGGATTACTGGGGGTTCATAGATCCCATCGGCCCCCGGAGCTGTTACAACGAGGGCAAGCGTTTCGCCGAAAGCCTGGCGACGAATTACGGACAGCATAAGGGCGTGAACTACCGCATCGCGCGCCTGTTCAACACCTACGGCCCGCGCATGAAGCTGCACGACGGACGCATGATACCGGACATGATAAACCATGCGCTTACCGGCCGGCCGCTGGTCATTTACGGCTCGCCCGAGGCGCCCTCGACATTCTGCTACATCTCGGACATGGTGGACGGCATGGTGAAGCTCATGGATCACGAAACGACCAGCGTGTTCAACCTGGGCAACCCCAAGGTGCACCAGGTGGGCGAAGTGGCCAAGCTGATTCTGCAGGTCACCGGTTCCAATTCCGACGTGCAGGTGAAAGCGCCCATGCCGTACCTGGCACAGCAGGGACTGCCTGACATCACCAAGGCCAAGGATGTGCTGGGGTGGTTCCCGCTCGTGCCGCTGGAGACGGGCTTACAGAAGACCGTGGACTATTTCAAGGCGCACGAGAACCTGCTGGGATTCCAGCCGCAGCCGGGCGCTTGAGCCTTGCCCCGTATGGCGGCTCCCACGGTCTTTACATCAGAGTCGGTCACAGAGGGACACCCGGACAAGCTGTGTGACCAGATTTCAGACGCCCTGCTGGACGAGCTCCTGCGGCAGGATTCGCGTACGCGCGCGGGCATAGAGACCATGGCCACAGCCGGCACTATCGTGGTGGCGGGCGAGGTTTCTACGCGTGGGTTCGTGGATGTGCAGTCGGTCGTGCGGCGCGTCGTGAAAGAGGCGGGGTACACCGACCCCTCATACGGATTGGATTACGAGGACGTAGGCGTGCTCGCGGCTATCCACGAGCAAAGCCCCGACATAAAGCGCGGCGTGGTGCGGGGGAAAGAGAAGCTGGGTGCCGGCGACCAGGGCCTGATGTTCGGCTACGCCTGCCGGCAGACGCCGGAGCTTATGCCTTTGCCCATCATGCTGGCGCACCAGCTGGCCCGGCGTTTGGCGTACGTACGGAAGCGGGGGATTCTGCCCTACCTTAGGCCCGACGGCAAGAGCCAGGTGGCAGTGGAGTACAGGGCGCGCGAGCCGGTGCGCCTGCGCAACGTAGTGCTGGCGGCGCAACATCACCCCGAGGTGTCCGAAGTCCGCCTGCAGCGAGATTTGACCAAGCACGTCATACGGCCGGTGTGCGGCCGGTGGTTCGGCCGTTCGACCGAGGTGTTCGTCAACAAAACAGGCAGGTTCGTTACGGGCGGGCCCGAAGCGGACACCGGACTGACCGGACGCAAGGTGATCGTGGACACATACGGCGGCTGGGGCAGGCACGGCGGCGGCTGTTTTTCCGGTAAAGACCCTTCCAAAGTGGACAGGTCTGCCACCTACATGGCCCGCTACGTGGCGAAGAACGTGGTGGCCGCGGGCCTGGCCGATGAATGCGAGGTCCAGCTTTCGTACGTCATAGGCCGCGCCGACCCCACAAGCTTGACGGTGAATACCAACGGCACGGGTAAGCTATCGGACACGCGCCTGGCGCGCCTTATTGAGCGGCACTTCCCCCTGACCCCGCACGGCATTATTGAGCACCTCAGGCTCAGGCGGCCCGTCTACCGCGCCACTGCCGTTTACGGCCATTTCGGGCGGTCCGAAAGCACGTTTACGTGGGAGCGGACAGACAAGGCGCGCGAACTGGCCAAACACGCGGCCTCCTAGGATATGACCATTCTCATCACCGGAGGCGCGGGGTTCATCGGCTCGCACCTGGCTGAGGCATGCCTCAGGGCCGGGCATGCCGTTCACGTAGTGGACGACCTGTCGACCGGGAAAAAGGACAACGTGCCGGCCGGGGCGGAGTTGCACAAGCTCGACGTGCGTTCGCCCGAACTCACGCAACTTTTCCAGCGCATCAAGCCCGAGTACGTGGCGCACTTGGCCGCACAGGTGAGCGTGGTGCGCTCGCAGGCGGACCCCGTTCTCGACGCCAGCATAAACGTTCTAGGGAGCTTGAACGCGCTCTCAGCGGCCCGGACCGCGGGCGCGAA
Source organism: uncultured Gammaproteobacteria bacterium (assembly GCA_964566145.1). GTDB lineage: Bacteria > Patescibacteriota > Patescibacteriia > Veblenbacterales > UBA10138 > CAZMHN01. The sequence continues at coordinate 8,491 of CAZMHN010000017.1, read as the reverse complement.
GAAGTTCCTGTTCACTTCCACGGCGGCGGTGTTCGGGAGCGCCGCGCCCATGCCGGCAACAGAGGACGCGCTCGCAGACCCGCAGTCACCGTACGGCCTGTCCAAGCTCGCCGTGGAGCGCTACTTGGCGCGTGAGGGGGAGTTTGCCGTCATCGTGCGGCCGGCCAACGTGTACGGTCCCAGGCAGTCGGCGGGCGGCGAAGGCGGGGTGGTGGCCAGGTTCTGCGCGGCGCTGGCAAAGGGGGAGCCTTTGGTGGTCGAAGGCACCGGCGAGCAGACCAGGGATTTCATTTATGTGACCGACGTGGCGGCCGGGATGCTGGCGGCGCTTGAGAAGGGCCGGGGCGTGTACCATTTGGGCACCGGACAAGAAACGAGCATTGCGCGGTTAGCCAGGAATTTGAGCGAGGCAGGCGGGGGCGGTTCGCGCATTACGTCCGGAGCGGCCAGGGCGCACGACGTGGCGCGTTGCGTGTTCTCCATTGAGCGCGCCAGGAGAGAATTGGGCTGGCAGCCGGCCGTTCCGCTGGCAGAGGGGCTTGAAGCAACCCTGGCGTGGTACACTGGTACATAAGAGTATGAAGCCATGGGTGGTCATTCCGGCGTTCAATGAGCAGGCCGCGGTAGGCGACGTGGTACGGCGCGTGCGTCCTTTTGCCGGCGAGGTCGTGGTGGTGGACGACGGCTCCGCGGACGGTACGTACGCGGCGGCGGCGGAGGCCGGAGCGGTCACTCTCCGCCACGCGGTGAACCGCGGCTACGGGGCGGCGCTCGTGACCGGTTCGCAGTACGCTCTGGAACACGGGGCCTCGACGATAGTCCATTTTGACGCCGACGGGCAGTTTGAAGAAACGGACATTCCCAGGCTCGCGGCCGCGCTCACGCCCGGGTCCAAGAGCGCCGCTTTAGGCTCCCGGTTTTTGGGGACGGCGGTGGGATTGCCCAAGCTCAGGCGCGTGACACTGAAGCTCGCCATCCTGTTCACCTGGGCCGTATCAGGGGTCAGGCTCACGGATGCGCACAACGGGTTCCGGGCATTCACGAAAGAGGCCTGGCGGGAATTCAGGCTCAGACAGGACCGCATGGCGTTCTCGAGCGAGCTGGTGGACGAACTGGTCAGGACCGGCACCAGTTTCGTCGAGGTGCCGGTTACGGTGAAGTATACCGAGTACAGCAAGCGCGGGAGCAAGCAAGGCAGTCTGCCCGCCGTCAGGATAGTGAAGGACATTTTCTTAGGCAAATTCATCCGATAGCCTATGCCGTTGGTACAAATCGTCTTTTTAGTGGTCGTGCTCGTGGTGTGGTGGCGCCTGTACCTGCGCTGGCGCGCAAACGAGCTTTCGTTCAGGGAGTTCGCGGAGTGGTTCCTCTTGTGGCTCGTTATCGGCTTCGTGGTGCTGGTGCCGGATTCGGTTTCGTACCTGGCCATAAAAATGGGAGTCGGGCGGGGGAGCGATTTGGCGGTGTACGGCGCCATCCTGCTCATACTTTATCTCCTGTTCAAGCTGTTCGCGCGCTTGGAGCGCCAGGAACGCCAGTTGACCCAGGTGGTGAGAGGATTGGCGCTGAAGCCCAAGGAGCCGAATGCAGAGGAGACTAAGCAGAGATAATCGCTTGCAGGATATGCTGGATAAGCTGACCGCCAGACTACAGCCGTTTGCGCCCCTTGCCCTGCGGCTGGGGCTGGGATTCGTGTTCTTGTGGTCCGGACTGTCCAAGCTCGTGTCGCCCGACAGCGCCGTGGGGGTATGCACGAACCGCGCCGAGGCCATAGACCTGGTGTCTACCTTCGGCTGGCTGCCGTTCGACCCGGAGCTATTCGTATGGGCGCAGTCCATACTGGAATTGGTGCTGGGAGCGGCGCTCATTCTGGGATTCATGGTTCCGTTCGCGGCCGTAGCTTCCTCGCTTGTATTCCTGTCGTTCTTCGCCCTGCTCGATTTTGCCCTGGTATGGAAGAACGTGGGGCTCCTGGGCGCTTCGCTGGGGCTTTTGGGTTCGGGCGGCGACAGGTGGTCGTTCGATGGCTGGTTCAAGCGGCGCGCCGCGTCGGCAGGCCCTGAGGCTCAGTAACCCGGCGGTTGCTCATGCGCGCGTGCATAGTCATAGTCACGTACAACGGGCGCGCATGGCTCGCAAAGAGCCTGGGTTCCTGCGTCCGGCATGCGCACGGCGTTCCGGTGTACGTAGTGGATAACGCCTCGACGGACGGAACGGCCGAGGCCGTGCGGCGCGATTATCCGGCCGTCACGCTTTTGCCCCAAGCCAAGAACCTGGGGTTCGCCGGCGGGAACAACGTCGGCATTGCGTCGGCTCTGGCAGAAGGGGCCGATGCCGTTTTACTGTTGAACCAGGACGCCGAACTTACCCCCGGAGCCCTGCCCGCTCTCGATAAGCACTTGGCCGAGCACGCCGAGGTCGGCGGAGTCCAGCCGCTCATCTTGCTGCCCTCAGGCCGCGTGAACAGCGCCGGGAACAGCTTCCACTATCTCGGTTTCGGGGAGGCGGCCGGCAACGGCTTGACCGCAGATGAGGCCAAAGAGCGACTGCCCTGGCTGGCGCAAGGCTCCGAGCCGCCGTATTTGTCCGGCGCGGCGGTAATGTTGCGCGCTTCCGCCCTAAGGCAAGTCGGCTTGCTGCACGAGGAACTATTCATGTACCACGAGGATCTGGAGCTATCGCTCAGGCTTCGGGGTTCGGGCTGGAAACTGGCGCTTGAGCCCAAGGCGCAGGTCACGCACCACTACGAGCATTCGCGCAGCTTGAAGCAGTTCTACTACATGGAGCGCAACAGGCTCGTGGTGTGGAACGAATTGTTCCGCATGCGCACCCTGCTGGTGCTGTTGCCGGCGTTCGTTTTTTCCGAACTGGCGCTGCTGTGCATGGCGGCGCTTCACGGCTGGCTGTTCGAGAAACTCCGTTCGTACGCGTTCTTCTTCCTCCGTTCGACCTGGCGGAGCATTGCGGTGCGCCGCCGCGAGCTGGCCGCACTGAAGCGCGTGACGGACCGCGGGCTGCTGAAGTACGCTTCGGCGCGCATCGAGTATCACGCCGCCGAAACCGGCGCCATGGCTCGCTACGTCTTTAATCCGCTGTCTTCTCTGGCGTGGTCCATCATCAAACCGGTCATCAGGTGGTAGCAGTGTGGTAGAATGAGTCATATGCGAGTTGTGCACCTTACCTGCGTGTATCCGCCGTATGGAGGCGGAATAGGCACGGTGGCGTATCAGTACGCTTCCGAGCTCACGGTGGATCATCAAGTTTCGGTAATCGTTCCCCGATACCACCCGGGCATGTCGTATCAGCGTACTCCCGGCGTGAACGTCGAGGCTGTGCGCCCGCTCATGTCTTTTGGCAACGCGGCGTACCTGCCGCGCCTGGTCCAGCGCCTCGCGGAGTTCGAGGTCGTGCACTTGCACTATCCGTTTTTCGGCGTGCATGAGCGTCTGGCTAAGCTGTCTTTCCGCCAGAAGCTCGTAGTGTCTTACCACATGACCCCTTCGGCCCCCGGCTGGAAGGGGAAAGTTTTCGCGTGGGACATGAAGCGCTACGCTCCCAGGCTGGCCGCCCGGGCCGACCTTGTGCTGGCCGCCACCCAGGACTACCTTGAGGCCGAAGCCAAGCCGGCGTTCGGCGCCGGCGCCAAATGGCGCGTCCTGCCTTACGGCGTAGGGGAGGCCTATCATCCGGGCCCGCGGCCGGAAAATCTCGAACGCGAACTCAGGCTCCGCTACGGCGAACAAGTCGTGCTGTTCGTTGGCACGCTGGACGCCGCCCACGCCTTCAAGGGCCTGGACGTGCTGCTCCAGGCGATGTCGCGTTTGCCGCAGGACATCTCCGCGCGGCTGGTGGTGGTGGGCGGCGGGGGCAGGCGCAAGCGCTTTGAGCAGGAAGCGCGCCGTCTGCGCGTACATAAGCAGGTCCATTTCGCCGGTTACGTGCCGGAAGCCGAATTGCCCGACTACTACCGCCTGGCCGACCTGTTCGTGTTCCCGTCCACGTCCAAGGCCGAGGCTTTCGGTCTGGTGGCTCTGCAGGCCATGGCTACGGGCGTGCCGGTCGTGGCTTCGCGCCTGGCCGGCGTCAGGGAGCTCATACGCCACGGCGAAACCGGCGTGCTCGTGCCGCCGCAGGACGATTTGGCGCTGGCGGCGGCGCTGGAACAGCTTCTCCGAAACCCGCATGAAGCGCGTTCCTTGGGTCAACGCGGAGGCGAGCTTGCGGAACAGCGCTACCGGTGGCGCATCATCGGACAGGAACTCAGGGAGCTATACCGGCAACTGACGTGAAAATACTCTTCCTCACCAATTTGTACCCGCCGTATGTCCGCGGCGGAGCCGAGTTCCTGGGCGTGCGTGTCGTCAGCGAGCTGGCGCGCCAAGGGCACAAGGTGGCCGTGGTCACGGGCGTGCCCTGGCGCGGCGTAAAGCGCCTGTCTCCCGAGGTCAGGGACGAAGGCGGCATCACGGTGTACCGGTTCTTTCCCCTGAACATCTACCATTACCTTTCGGGCGGCAAGTACCCTGTGGCGGTGCGGTTCCTGTGGCACCTCATGAATCTTTGGAACGTGCACTCAAGCCGCGTAGTGAAGCGCATAGTGTCCATGGAACAGCCCGAGCTGGCTATAAGTTACAATCTGATGGGCCTGGGATTCAATTTGCCCCTCCTCCTCAAGCGCCTGAAGGTTCCGCACGTTCCTGTTCTGCACGATGTACAGCTCCTGCATCCTTCGGGGCTGTTCATGTGGGGCAAGGTGCCTCGCTCATTGGCCATGAGCGCTTATCAGTTTGTCACGAGGCGGCTGTTTGGCCGGGTGACGGTGGCGGCCTCGCCTTCGGCCTGGCTTTTGCGGGAGCATGAGGCGCGCGGGTTCTTTGGCGGGAGCCAGCGCGTGGTGTTGCCGAACCCGGTGCCGCCTTCCTTGGCGGAATCGGCCATCAAGGGAAGCCACGCCCCGTTCACGCTCCTGTACGTCGGGCAGTTCCAGGCGCACAAGGGAGTGTTTTGGCTCACGGAAACGCTTAAGTCCACGCGCCGGCATGACTTCGTGCTTCACCTGGTAACGGTAGGCCAGAAGCCGGACGTGAAGCGCCTGAAAGAGCTCATTGGTACGGACGAGCGCTTCGTGCTCCACGATTTAGTGAACCAGAGCGAGGTGGACAAGTATCTGAGCGAGAGCCACCTTACCGTCATGCCCTCCCTGTGCTACGAAAACTCTCCCACCGTCATCGCGCAATCTTTGGCTTCCGGAACCCCGGTGCTCGGCTCGCGCCTCGGGGGCATACCCGAGCTTATCGAGGAAGGCAAGACCGGCTGGCTGTTCGAGCCCGGCGCTCCCAAGGACTTCCTTGTGAAGCTCAACTGGTGCCTGGCCCACCCTGACGAAATGCTGAAAGCCGGCCTGGCAGGGAGCAAGGCCATGCAGGACAGGACTCTTGAGTCCTACGCCATGAGACTGGCTTCGTTCGCGCCCTCGCGCGTGAACGAACTGTAGTCAGAAATCGTACCGGTACACCGACAGACGCCCGTCGGACAGCTCCCAGTGGGCGTCGGCTTCGGTTCGGGCGACCTGAGCGAGCGTTTCGTAGTCTGCCCAGTAGCGGTTGAGAATCAGGAATACCCGCGGCGTTTGGCCGAGCCTGGCCGCTTCGGCCACAACCTCGCGCGTGGGCAGGCCGTCCTGCGCCGCGTTCAAGTACACGCGGTACAGCGGGTTGCCGCCGGTCGGGAGAGGGTAGAAGTAATGGCCTCCGCGGTAGCGGTCGAATCCTAGCGCCTTTACCGCCGTAGCTGAAACCGCCTGATTCGCCAGTGCGACGTAGGGAAGCCCAGCCGAAGCTTCCCTGTCCACGAACGTTACCGCCGCCTGGTCGAACCGCGTGGAGTTGTAGGCGGTGTCCTTGTGCCAGGCGTCGAGCCGGGGATAGGTAAGGTAGAAGGAGGCGGCCAGAACCACGGCTCCGCCGAGAGCGAAGACTGCAGGGGACAGTTTCGACATCAGCCACGCGCCCGCGGCATAGGCGCCGATGAACATAAGCGGCCAGAGCGAGTAAAACGCAAGGTCTATGAGGCGCGCGGAGTAGAATCCCTGTTCGTTCGCAGGCAGGTTCGTGAACGACACGAACAGGCGCAGTACGAGGTAGGAGGACGCGAAAAGCCCAGCGGCCGCCGCACAGTAGAGAAGCCTGTGGAAGCCGCGCGAGCGTACGTACCAGGCGCCTGCCGCGGCCAGCGCCAGCGCCAGCAGCGCCAGCGGCCTGCCCCACAGGTACACGGCGTCGACCGGTTCCACGTACGAAGGCAGGAACGGCAGCTGCCGCATTATGTCCTGTCCGACGCTTTCCAGTGCCGGGAGAATGTTGAGGCGCCACTGCAATGAGATAAGCTCGGGCTTGAGCCAGGCCAGCGCCGTGAAGGCTAAAGGCACAATAAGGGCCGTGGCGGCCGCGGCCAGCCCGCGCGTAAGGCTCGCCCGGGGCAGAAGGTAGGGCTTTTCGAACGTAAGCCACCACAAGGAAAGCGCGGCCAAGAGCGGCAGTCCGGTAATGGGCTGGGTGCAGGTAGCGGCCGCCGCCACGAGCCAGGGAGCGTACCGGGGCATGCGTGCGCCTATGAGGCGCAGGGCCACCAGCATGAATACCGTCACCGCATACAGGTAGCTGAGGCCCTGAGGCGTCGTGTAAGTGAAGCCGGCCAGAGTCAGCGCCAGCGGCACCAAGGCGAGCAGAACGGTCCAGGGGCGCGCGGCGCCCATGGCGCGCGCCAGCGAAGCGATGAGCGCCGGCAGAACCAGGCTTGCGAGCAGAATCAGGAACCAGGCGTCGACCGTTGGGACGGGCAGGCCGAGCGTGGCGGACAGCCAGGTTACGTTCACGTATTGGCCAAGGTAGTACAGCGGTTTCGGCGAAATGGTCCCGCTCATGGCCAGTTGGGCTTCCGTGGCCTGGTGAATGTGCGGGTCAAAGCCGTAGCCGTAGGTGTACGCGAGCGGCAGGAGCGCCAGAGTCACGACGTAGAACGGCACGAGCCAAGCAGAGCGTTCGGTCAAGCGCGCCAGCGTTACGACCGCGGCCGCCAGGGCCGCGTAGAGCAGGAAGGCCGCAGGCGGCACGACGCTCCACGGGGTTCGTATGGCCTCGTCCGTACCCGAGGAGGCGAGCACGAAGAACGTGCACCCGGCCAGGACAAGGCTCGCGAGGCCCACCACGATTTCCCACGCGGAGAAGGGAGTTCGCTCCGTCGCGGCCTTGTTCGTCCGGCCGAACCACGGCAGTACGAACAACAGCGCCAGCGCCGTGCCGCTTGAGAACCGCGCCAGGTAGAAAAGCAGCGAGCCCAGGACGCTCACGCTGGAAACAGCCAGGAGCAGTCCCAGGGAGATGCGTTCGTACCAGCCGCGGCCTACGTGCGCCATCCATCCGCCCCAGAGGTAGCCCGTGCCTGCCAGATAGATGCCGCCCGCGATGAGTCCCAGGGCGGGGGAGCGCCAGCTGTGCGCGTTCAGGGCGATCAGGGTCGCCGCCAGGGTAAGACAAGCCTTCAAGACCATACGGCTCCATTGTATCACTTAGCCTTGGTATAATGGTGGCATGGCTTTTGTGGCATGGGTGAAGCGGCTTTCTTGGCTCCCGATAGCGGTCGTGGCCGGAAGCGTACTCCTGTACGCCTGGTTCAGTTTTGGCCTGCCGGAGCGCTACAATTCGCCTGACGAGGCCGCCAATGCCTTTTTCGCTGCGCGGGTGCGCCAGGGCGTTCCGCTGGCCGCGGACGAGCCCCTAAACGCGCTGGCGCAGAGCCCCGTCGTGCATCCCAGGAGCACGCTCGTGCTTTCGGGACGCATCATTCCCGCCAGCTTCCCTGGTTTTGCGCTGTTCGCCGGCACTGTCGCGCGCACAGCCTGGCCTTCCGCCTTGCCCTACGTCACGCCGGTCATAGGGGGCGTTCTGGGACTTGGCGTAGCGTATCTTCTGGCGCGCGAGCTTTCGGGCCGGCGCGCCGCGACATGGGCCTTGGCGCTTACCGCGCTCCAGCCTGCGTTCTGGTACTATCACAGCCGCTCGTTCTTCCACAATGCGCTGTTCACGGATTTCTTTTTGCTGACCTGGTACTTCCTGGTGCGTTCCCTGCGCACGAGGTGGCCGGTGGATTACCTGCTGACGGGTTTGGCCGCGGGCGCGGCCGTGGCCATGCGGACGTCCGAGGTGTTCTGGTTCGCGGCGTCCATCGGGGTGTTCCTGCTGTGGCAGAGGCGGGCGGTGGCGTGGCGGCATGCTTGGCTGGCCGCAGTCTCCGCCGTGCTGGCGTTCTCCCCCGTGCTGGCCGCGAACCAGGCCATGTACGGCTCGCCGCTTTCCGTAGGGTACCGGACGGACCTGGCGCTTACAGGGAGGAGCCTTTCCGATGCGGCCACGCTTCTGTCCCAGCTTGTCCTGCCGTTCGGGTTCCATCCGCGCGCGATGCTTGAAAGCGCCGCCAGCTACTTCGTGAGCAT
>CAZMHN010000016.1:0-21031 GCA_964566145.1 uncultured Gammaproteobacteria bacterium | reverse complement strand
TCGCGGCGGGCAAGTAGACCTCCCCGGGGTCCGCCCGTCATAGCGAGCAGGAAGAAGCGGTCCCGCCTGCGGCGGGGCAAGTAAGGTGGTACCGTCCCGTGAGTTCCGCGGGGCCCTTACACGAATCCCATTTTGGATTGGTGTCATTTATTTATGAAAGAACTGCCGAAAGCCTACCAGCCATCAAGCTACGAAGCTGATACTTACAAGCAGTGGGAAGGATCGGGGTACTTCAATCCCGAAAATCTCCCCAACTCTGGCGAGCCGTTCAGCATTGCCCTGCCGCCGCCCAATGCCACCGGCATCTTGCATCTGGGGCATGCGACCATGCTGGCCATTCAAGACCTCATGGTACGTTTCTGGCGCCTCAAGGGCAAGCGCGCGCTGTGGGTGCCAGGGACCGATCACGCCGCCATCGCCACGCAGAACGTGGTCGAGAAGAAACTGCAGAAGGAGGAAGGCAAGCGCCGGTTCGATTACGGACGCGAAGAATTCGTGCGCCGGGTCAACGAGTTCGCCCAGTCTTCCCGCGTCACCATACGCGCCCAAGTGCGCGCCATGGGAGCTTCCTGCGATTGGTCGCGGGAACGCTACACCCTGGACGAAGGGTTGTCCCGGGCCGTACGGGAGGTGTTCGTGCGCATGCACGGCGACGGGCTAATTTATCGCGGCAAGCGCATTGTGAACTGGTGCCACCGGTGCGGTACGACGCTGGCGGACGATGAGGTGGATTATAAGGAGCAGAAGGCCAAGTTCTACTACCTGAAGTACGGGCCCATAGTCATAGGTACGGCCAGGCCAGAAACCAAGGTGCTGGATAAGGTCATAATCGTGCATCCTGACGATGACCGTTATCGGCAGTACGTGGGCAGGGAATTCGGCGTGCCGTGGATAGACGGCACGGTGAAGGCCAGGGTCGTAGCCGACCCGGTGGCCGAGATGGAAACCGGGACCGGCGCCATGACCATTACGCCGGCGCACAGCTTCGTTGATTTCGAGCTGGCGCAGAAGTACGGCTTTGAGGTGGTGGACATCATAGGCCAGGACGGCCGGCTGACCGCGAATGCGGGCTCGTTCGCCGGCCTCAAGGTGGACGAGGCCAGGCAGAAGATAGTCGAGGCTTTGACAGCTAAAGGCCTGGTCGAACGCATTGACGATGAGTATGTGAACAATCTGTCCGTGTGCTATAGGTGCGGCACGCCCGTGGAGCCCTTGCCTAGTGAGCAGTGGTTCGTGGCCGTGGACAAGCCGTTCCGTTACGGATTCATGAAGCGGACAACCTTGAAGCAGTTGGCGCTGAAGGCAGTATCCAGCGGCCGCATCCGCATAGTTCCGGACAGGTTCGTGAAAGTGTACGAGCACTGGATGAACAACCTGCACGACTGGTGCATTTCCAGGCAGATATGGTTCGGGCACCGCATACCGGCGTGGAAGTGCACCGGTTGCGGCGAGTGGCAGGTGGCTCAGGCGGCGCCTGGGTCGTGCCATAAGTGCGGGGGGAAACTCGAACAGGACTCTGACACTCTCGACACCTGGTTCTCGTCTTCTTTGTGGACTTTCTCCACTTTGGGGTGGCCGGATAAGACCAAGGACCTTGCGGCCTACCACCCCACCTCGGTCATGGAAACCGGGTATGACATTTTGTTCTTCTGGGTGGCCCGCATGGTACTGATGGCCGGCTACGCCCTGAAGGACATTCCGTTCCGCACGGTGTACCTGCACGGGCTGGTGCGGGACAAGCAGGGAAGGAAAATGTCCAAGAGCCTTGGGAACGGCATAGACCCCATTGAGATGATAGGGAAGTACGGGGCCGACGCTTTGCGGCTTTCCATGATAATCGGCACCACGCCCGGCAACGATTTCAGGCTGTACGAGGAGAAGATAGCCGGGTACCGGAACTTCGTGAACAAGCTTTGGAACATCGTGCGCTTCGCCAACCTGACGGCGGATCTTCGGGTGCTGAACGAGCCCCCCCGCCCCGCGACGCTGGCGGACAAATGGATTTTGTCACGCTTTGCCGTCATCGCATCGCTGGTGACAGGCAAGGTAGAGGATTACGCGTTCTCGGAGGCGGGCGAGGCTTTGTACGATTTCACCTGGCACGAGCTGGCCGATTGGTATCTGGAAGTCGCCAAGCTCGAGGGCGGCAAGGCCGACATCCTTTCCTACCTTATGACCCAGCTGTTGAAGCTTTGGCACCCGTACACGCCGTTCGTAACGGAAACTCTGTGGCGGGAATCGTTCGGCGAAAGCGCAGACATGCTCATGGTGCAGAAGTGGCCCGCCGCGTTGCCAGCTAAAGACAGTGCGGCGGAAAAGGAATTCCGCAAGGTCCAGAACATCATCACAGCCATTCGCAATTACAGGGCAGAGCAAAAGATCGCATCAGACAGGGTGATGGATGTGGCGCCGCTTCGGCCGTCGGATCTCATGCAAGCCAATAAATCACTGATAGAGGGATTGCGCACCAAGGTGCGAATAGTGTCCCAGGCGGGTACGGGTTGGGATAGGTTTGATACCCCCGAAGTGTCTTTGGCACTAGGGATTGACAAAGACAGCTCTGCGGTGTAGCATCATTTGATATTTATGGGGCCCAAGTTCGAAACCCTTTACGAGGTTGTAGCCGAAGACGTTGAGCGCGACGCAGAGCGCAACAAGCAATTGCATGAGCTTGTGGCGTATGTATCCGAGTTCGGCGTTGAGTTGGGCAGTGGCAAGCTAGGCACCGTGAGAGCCCATGAAGGCAGTCCGGAATTCACGGGCACCTGCGTAAAGATGATACCTGACGTGCACTCGGAGCATACGGTAAACGACATAGAAGCCGAATTCAACTACCAACAGAAGGTTCACGACCTTGGCGTCCGCGTACCATTGCCTTTTTTGGCTGCTGAAGCCGCGGACGGACGTGCCTTTTTGGCAATGGAAACTATAAACGGGTGTAGTTGGGATGATGTGGTCGTGCGCGGGGTTCAGTTGCCGGCTAAATATGACCACGAGCGTTATTGGAAGAAAGCCAAAGAAATGTTCGAGCGCATGCATGCTGAGGGGTATCACCATCGGGACGTGTGGCGTGGTAACTTGATGGTAGAAGAGGCTACCGGCGATCCGGTCATCATAGACTTCGGCAACGCTACTTATGCCTTTGGCGACGAGGACCCCTATAACCAACCGGATACTCTTCGCGGCGAGATGAACCACTTCCGTGATGATTTGCAGAGCTTGCGACAACTTAGGATTGATATTGAGAAACACTTGACAGGATTGGGTAAAAATGTTAGCATTCCGCGAACTTCTTAATCGTGAAAAACCAAACTCCCAAGATAAAGAGGAAGAGCTATGACTGAGTTCACAAAAATCATTGTCGGAGAAACCCTTGAGAGGAACGTGCACGAGGTGCTCCGGCAGATTGTGGCGGACGGCAAGACGGAAGGCCGGCTCTATGGCGAAAACGCCAAGCTCAGGGTCGTCATTGGCGGCCAGCATGAGGGCGCGGTGGCTGTGTTTACGGCCCCGCCTGACCTCAAAGAGCAGGTCACTGAGCTCATCTACGTCATTCAGGACTGAGGAAGCATCTATAAGCGGGCCACCTTACAAGGCGGCCCGTCGTTTTTATTCCGCCACTTTGAACACTTCTTCCACGGAAGTAATGCCGTCTAGTGCTTTCAGAAGGCCGTCCTGCGCCATGGTTACCATGCCGTGTTTCACGGCTATGTCCTGCAGTTCAGCTTCAGGCGCCTGATTGCCGAATATGAGCTTTTCCACTTCGGGGTTCATGGTCATGACCTCGTAAATGCCGATGCGGCCCTTGAACCCCAAGTGCCCGCATTTGTCGCAACCAGGCGCTTCATAGAAAGAGAGACGCTTTAGGTCCGGCCGTTCCTTTACCCGTGCAGGAAGTTTTTCCAGAATTTCCGTTATGCGCGCCAGGGTTTCCTCCGGCAACTTGACCGGGCGCTTGCAGTCCTGGCATAGACGCCTCACTAGCCGTTGACCGACGATGCAGTTCAGGGCCGGTGATAGGAGGTAGGGTTTTATCCCCATCGCCATGAAGCGGGGGATGGCTCCGGCCGCGCTGTTCGTGTGGATGGTGGAAATGACCAGGTGGCCGGTGAGAGCGGCGTTGATGGCAATGTCCGCCGTTTCGAAATCTCGTATCTCTCCCACCATGACTATCTGCGGGTCCTGCCGCAGGACGGCTTTCAGGCCTTTGGCGAAGTCGTATCCCTTGCTGTGGTCTATCTGGCTCTGGTTGATGCCTTTAAGCTTGTACTCGACAGGGTCTTCCAGGGTGATGATCTTCTTCTCCGGCGCGTTCAATTTATTCAGTACGGCATACAACGTGGTTGTTTTGCCGCTTCCGGTCGGGCCGGTGGCCAGTATCATGCCGTTCGGCCTGGTGATTTCCCGTTTTACATCTTCGAACGCCTGGCCCCTGAGACCCAGGTCTTCGAAAGCAAGACCCGCGGCGGACGAGCGCAAAAGGCGCATGACGACGGATTCTCCGTAGGCCGTCGGGATGGTGGAAACGCGCACGTCGACCTGGTCATTGGCCAGGTAGATGGTAAAGCGTCCGTCCTGCGGTTCGGTCGTAATATTCAGCTTCAGCTTGGACAGAAGCTTGAGGCGCGATACCACCTGTGGCCACATGCTCTTGGCCACCTGGGCCACAATGTGCAGGGTGCCGTCGATGCGATACCGTATGGCGATGCCGTCGGGCTCGGCCTCGATGTGGATGTCGGAGGCGCGCATTTCCATGGCCCCGGCCACAATGATGGTTACGAGTTCGGTCAGGGTCGAGCTTTTCAATAGCTCCTCGACGCGCTTGAAATTCCAGCTTTGGCCCTGGTATTTTTTTAGGTCGCTTTCGGCAATGGTCACGCCTGATGTTTGCGGACGGATCTTGGCCACTCGTTCGTAGTGCTTCAGGGCGCGTTCGAGGTTGTGGGGGGAGATGAGGTAGAGAGCGTACCGCGCCGGGTGCCTGGCCTTGAGGCCTTCAATGAACGGCTCAAGCTCCGGGTTAGCCGGATCGTCCGTGCCCAGCCGCACTTCGTCGTTCTCATACAGGAGAGGCACCAGCTTCAAGCGTCTGGCGTCGTCTTCGGTAATGAGGGACAGCGCTTCAATCGAAGGCAGGAAGTTCGTCAGGTCCACATAGGGAATGCCAAGTGATTGGGCCGCAGCGGCAACTTCCCGTTCCTTGTCCTTCAAGGCCAGGTCCTGCATTTTTTCGCTGAACTGTCCGGCGGTTTCTTCCGAAGCCAGCGTTATCTTCGCGGTCTTTGGCATAGGTTTGCACACTAACTGTAGCAAGCGCGGGCGGTCTTGAGAAGCAGAAAACAAACTCCCCCTGGGGGAGTTTGTGGGAGCGGGAAGCTAGCGGGCGCGCCTGGCCCTTACGGACGGCCGCGCGTTCCTTACGGGCGAACTCGCCGGCCCCAGCCACCGGCCCATGTATTCCGGTACCTCGTCGGTCAGCCTAAGGAGCTTGGGTATCAGCTGTCCGGAACGCAGGCGCAGGAACAGCACGGTCCAAGCCGCATAGGTAAAGGTGCTGAACCACGTCCCTGCCGCCAGGATGAGCAACATGGCAGGCAGGTACCTCAGGAACGTTACGAACGAGAAGCTGGTGAGGTAGTACGAGAAGGGGAGCCCCAGGAGCGTATTGGCGGTGAGCATGAACACAGCCATGCTCATCACCAGGTTGACCGCAAAGATGATGCCGGCCATTTCCAGGCTGACCAGCCAGTTCCTGAAGAAGAGGTTGACCGCCCTTGAGAGCGCTTCCCACCAAGGTGCGTTTTCCATTACCACGGAGATGGCCGCGAACTTCAGAATGAACGATATGATGACGGCCAGTGGTACGAAGATGATGAATGAAATGAGCACAAGCGAGTCCAGGCTTGAGGCGGCATTCGGCTGTGCCAGGAAAGATATTATGAACGGGAGCACCGCCACAGCCATGATCAAGTAGGTGGCCAGCCGAGCCAGAACGTTGAGCAGTAGAATGGGCCAGAAGTGCCGGTTGCCTGTCAGGGCGGCTTGAGTGAAAGAAGATGCTTTGTTCGCCGCCAGGCTCCCGGAAGCGCTGATGATGGCGGCCTGGGAAACTATGATGAGCCAGACTATGATGAGCGCCACCAGTCCCAGGAGCAGGAACGCACCGAAGGTGACGAGCGGACGCTGGCTTAGGGAGTAGCCGAGATCCGTCAGGCTTTGTTCGAAGCGATGCGAAACAATGGCTTGCCTCAAGCCGGTCAGAAAACTGGCCTGTTGGGCTATGGCGTCAACCTTGGATACCAGAATGCCGAACTCACCGCCGTTCCCCGCCGCCGCGGCCAAAAGACCGAACGGCCACAGCCACGGGTAGCGCCAGAGGATGTGCCAGGCGGAACGTATGATGTCGCGGTAGATTCTCATGATTTTATCTTCCTCCTTCGGGCGCCCGCGTGAAGCACGCGTTTACGCCCATCAAAGCACTGATATGAACGCCATCAGTATACCTAAATCAGGCCCAAAAGGCCATCGGCGCCCGCGGCCTAGGCGCTGGCCGGGCCCATGAGCCGCTCGAACTCCTCGCGTTCGATGACCTCTTTCACGATCAAGACCTCGGCCACCTCATGAAGCTTGGCTTGGTGCTTGCGGATGAGGCTTTGCGCTGTTTTGTAAGCCTGGCTTACGAATTTATTGACCTCCTCGTCGATCTCCTGGGCCACCTTCTCGCTGTAATCACGCTGTTCGGTTATCTCGCGCCCCAGGAATATGAGGTCCTCTTTCAAACCAAAGGTCCTGGGGCCCAGCTTGTCGGACATGCCGAACTCCGTGACCAGCTGGCGGGCCAGCCGGGTGGCGCGCTTCAGGTCGTTCTGGGCGCCCGTCGTAACCTCGCCGAAGATTTCACGCTCGGTCGCGTGGCCGGCGAGCATAACCGCCAGGTCGGCCACGAATTCCGACTTCGGATGCATGTGTTTGTCCTCGGTCGGCAGTTTCAGGGTGTAGCCGGCGGCGCGGCCGCGCGAGATGATGGAAATCTTGTGTACCGGATCCGCGGCCGGCTGAAGGTGCGCCACGAGCGCGTGGCCGGCTTCATGGAATGCCGTGATGCGCTTCTCTTTGTCCGACAGCATGTGGCTCTTGCGCTCCGGACCGAGCATCACCTTTTCCAGGGCCTCCAGGCACTCAGGCATGCCGACGCGTTTCAAATTCCTTCTGGCGGCCAGAATGGCCGCCTCATTCAGGACGTTGGCCAGATCGGCGCCGGAGAATCCGGGGGAGCGTTCGGCCAAGGTGCGCATGTTCACGTCCGGAGCCAAAGGCTTTTCCAGCGCATGTACTTTCAGGATGGATTCCCGGTCGTTTATGTCCGGCGCATCGAGCACGACCTGTCGGTCGAACCGGCCCGGCCGAAGAAGCGCCGGATCCAGCACGTCCGGGCGGTTCGTTGCCGCCATCACGATTACGTTCGCGTTCGGTTCAAACCCGTCCATCTCTACCAGAATCTGGTTCAGGGTCTGTTCCCGTTCGTCGTGGCTACCGCCCAGGCCGGTTCCGCGCTGGCGGCCGACCGCGTCGATTTCGTCGACGAACACGATGCAGGGGGCGGCTTTTTTGGCGCGTGCGAACAGGTCTCTGACCCGGGAAGCGCCCACACCCACGAACATCTCCACAAACTCCGAGCCGGAAATGTGGAAGAACGGGGCATTGGCCTCGCCGGCCACTGCCCGCGCCAGCAGGGTCTTTCCGGTGCCGGGAGGGCCGACCAGGAGCACGCCTTTGGGGATGCGGGCCCCCAGGCTGCGGAACTTGTCGGGATTCCTGAGGAATTCAACTACCTCCTCCAGCTCCTGTTTGGCTTCCTTGACCCCGGCCACGTCCTTGAAGGTAATGCGGTTTTTGGGTTCGCGGAAGTTGGCCTCGCGCGCCCGGGCCTGGCCGAAAGACAAAGCGCGGTTATTGGCTCCTTGTATCTGACGCGACATGAAGTAAATGAATCCGATGAGTATGACGAGCGGCAGCAGGAACGGCAATAGGGCCGCCATCCAGTAGCCTACGCCCGAAGGCTCGCTCACCGTAACTTTGACCCGTTTGAGCTTCATTGGATCAAGGCCGTAGTTTTTGGCCAGCCCCGACAGCGTATCGGTCGGTTCTTTTTGGGCCGCGATGCGGGAACCGTCGCGGAGCGTTATCAAAAGCTCGTTGCCGGACACCTCGACCGCTTCGGCAGACTCGTCTTCCAGCGCCGCCACTACGCGGTCCAGGCTCACCTGTTCGGGTTTTGAGGAAGAGGAGTCGTACAGCGAGAACAGGCTGGCCATGAGCAGGAAGACCACGAAGAAGATGAGGAAGTTTCGTATGATGGTGCGCATAAGGTGAATGGGTTTCTAGCTAACCTAGTATAACGGTGGTTATGGCTCCCATCAAGCATATCGCCCCCGGCTTATAAGCCGGGGGCGATGATGGGCTGTGCTTTGTGGTTAAGCGGCTTCCGCGGGAGGTTCCGCTGTCGGCGTGGCCGCAGGCTCCTCCGTGGCCGCGTCCGGCTTGGGTTCCTCCTGGGTCGGAGCCAGGGCTTTCACCGACAGGCCAAGCCGGTGCTCCCGAGGGTCCATGGAGATGATCTTGAACTCCCTGGTCTCTCCGACTTTCACGACGTCGGACGGATTAGCCACCTGTTTGTCGGCCAGCTCGGAAACGTGGGCCAGGCCGTGTATCTCCGGGTCCAGTTCCACGAACGCTCCGAACGAGTTGAGCTTCAGCACCTTCCCCGATACCACCTGGCCCACGTGGTACCTTTCTTCCACGTTCTTCCAGGGGTCGTCGATCAGGCGCCGGAATGACAGGGATATCTTCGAACCGTCAATGTTGATGATCTTCGCTTTCACCTGGTCGCCCACCTTCACAACGTCGCGCGGGTTGTCTATGCGCTGCCACGCCAGCTCGGAGATGTGCACCAGGCCCTCCAGGCCCTCACCGAACTCGACGAAACAGCCGAAGTCGACCACGCCCGAAATCTTGCCCTCGACCGCATCCCCGACCTTGTATGAGCCGAGCTTGTCCTTCTGCTGCTCTTCCCAGGCCGCGCGTTCCGATACGATTAGCTTTTCGTCGGCTTCATTCACCGTGATCACCTTCACCATTAGGTCCTCGCCAATGAAGCGCTTCAGGAGCTCCAGTATGCGGTTCTTGTCCCCGCCTTCCACCCGCGGGTAGTGTTCCACCGATAACTGCGACACCGGCAGGAACCCGGACACGTTTCCGAGTTTCACCATGAGGCCGCCCTTGTTCGCTTCCACCACGCGTACCGCCGTGAGCTCGCTCTTGGCCCTCAAGCCCTCAAGGTTGCCCCAGGCCTTCTGGTGCCCGGCGTGCCGGAATGAGAGTTCAAGCTCGCCATTTTCGTTCTCAAGCTCCAAGACCGTGGCCGTAGCCTTGTCGCCCACCTTCAGGTTGGAGAATTCGCCCGATTCATCCGTTAGCTCCCTTCCCCGTACGATGCCGGTAGTGAAGCCGGGAATATCGAGCCTGACTTCGCGCTTGCCAACGGAAATAACCACGCCCTGTATAAGGTCGCCGGTTTTAGGTACGGATATGTGCTCCTGTTCCAGCAGGGCCGCCATGGGGCTTCCCGCCGGCGGTTCCAGTTTGCTTTTCTTTCTTGATGCCATAGAAACAAAAAAATCCTCTACCCAGTTAGGCGGCTGAATCAGCGTCCTAGCAGGGTCCGGACAGGGTTACGCGACTTGCGCGGTCTGCCGGAATAAAATAAGTGACTGTGGCTTAATGGCAAAAGAGCTAATTGAAAGCTTGTCCAGGCTAGCATAGGCGGCTTGATTTGGCAAGGCTTGTGGCCCAGGCGTTTATGTGGTAGTACTTGTGGTGTATCAGCTTATTTTTATTGGTTCTCACTATATTTGTATATGGGAATGGAAGATTTTCCCAAGCCGCAGGAGGAAGACTTGGAGCCAGAGCCGGGGTCGGGAGAGGCAGGAGAGGTCAGTCCGGAACAAATCAAGGCGTATAAGGAGATTGCCGGACAGGAAGAGCAATTCTCCAGTGATATGCGTGCGGCTGAAAATGAGCCGGGCGTGATTCAGGAGTATTTGCAATTGTGGCGCGAGGAGCATTCCAGGCGGAAAGCAGATGATAAAGACGGCATAATTTCCGGGACCGCTAAAATAGGCGCCGGAGTGGGCGGCGTGGCCGGGCTTTTTGCCGGCGGCGTGCCAGGAGCAGGATTAGGGGCCATGGCGGGTGGGGCAGGTGGAGCGGTTTTTGGCTTAGGCCTTACAGCCGCACGCGAGGCTCTGTTTTTCAGTTTGATTGCCGGCGAGCATGCTGTTAAATACGGGAAAAAGAAGGTTGAGTCAGCTAAAGCTTTGCTCAAGAAGTGGAAAGGCGGCGGCCAAGAACCCGCCTCGGTTGCTTAATTTTCACGATTGAAATATGGAAAAATTGCTACAGATTCTGGATAAGCTGAATCTGGCTCAGGAAGCCAGGGAGGTGTACCAGGACATGTATAATTTGGGGCCTTGGGAGAATGAGGCGGAACGCGAAGCTTGGGTAAGCGGGTTTGATGAGTGGGCTCAGGCTACGCTGGCCACTCGACCGTTAGAGGAAGTAACCAGGTTTGTCGAGCTCGAAGCACAGCGGCTTAGGTCCGCCATTTTAGGCGACGCTACGGCGCACAGGACCGCTCTGAACGGTTTGCGCTCCATTGTTAAATCAGCCTGAATCTTCAAGCCCAATAACCCTCCGCGGCCGCTTGGCAGAAGGGGCTTTTTGTGCTAATCTAAGCCTGCTTTTATGTTGCTAGAGTGGTTCGGACATGCCTGTGTGCGCATAGTGACCAAGCCGGGGCCAAACGGCGATGTGGCCGTGGTTTTTGACCCGTTCGACCCGAAGCAGGTCGGATTGCCGCTCCCCAAGCTATCAGCCGATCTTGTGGCTGTGAGCCATGACCATTTCGACCATAACTACCTTGAAGGCGTGTCGGGCGATTACACGCTGGTGCAGGGTCCTGGTGAGTACGAGGTGAAACAGACGTTCCTCTACGGCATTCCCGGGTATCACGATGCCCAGGGCGGCAAGGAGCGCGGCACCGTTACCATGTACCTGCTGGAGAGCGAGGGCATTTCCGTGGCTCACCTGTCGGACATAGGCCAAACCGAGCTCACCAGCGAGCAGTTGGAGCTTTTGGAGGGGGCGGACATACTGCTGGTGCCTGTCGGCGGGGTGTATACCGTGGACGGGAAACAGGCCCATGAGCTTGTGACCCAGATAGAGCCCAGGATAGTCATACCGATTCACTACCATCTGCCAGGCATGAAGGTGAAGCTCGACGCCGTGGATAAGTTCGTGAAAGAAATGGGTATAAAGCCGGAAGAGACAGACAAATTGAAGATCGCGAAGAAGGATCTGCCGCAGGAGGAGACCAAACTCGTTATCCTTAAGGCGTAGAAGCCATGTCCGGGAGCCGCCGCACCGCGCAGTCAACGCCGGTCGATAGACGCAAACTAGCTCTGCTCATAGCTTGTTTGGCGTTGGTAGTTGCGGCCACGGCAGGTACCATGTGGTACAACCTCAATCGCGTCGAAAAGGAGAGCGATACATTGTTCAGGTCGATCGTGAACAGACTGCATGAGCCAGTGAACGCGTCTGAGATTCCCTAATCCCGCGTATGCCGACTGAAGCCAAGGAACCAATAAAGGTACAAGCGAAGGTATCCCCTAGGTCAATTGAACAGGAGATGCAGGAGTCGTACCTCGATTACGCCATGAGCGTCATTGTGGCACGGGCCCTGCCTGACGTGCGAGACGGCCTGAAGCCGGTCCACCGGCGCATCCTGTACGCCATGTGGGACATAGGCTTGAAGCCCTCGGCCAAGTTCAGGAAGAGCGCCACCGTGGTCGGTGAGGTATTGGGCAAGTATCACCCGCACGGCGATGCCGCCGTGTACGACGCCATGGTCCGTTTGGCACAAGAGTTCTCCATGCGCGCCCCGCTCGTCACGGGCCAGGGGAACTTCGGGAGCGTGGATGGCGACAACGCGGCCGCCATGCGGTACACCGAAGCCAAGCTGGCCCCCATTTCTGAAGAGCTCCTTGGGGACATAGATCGCGAGACAGTTGATTTCATACCGAACTATGACGGCTCCCACCAGGAGCCCGTCGTCCTTCCATCCAAGGTCCCGAACCTGCTTTTGAACGGCACCATGGGCATAGCCGTAGGCATGGCCACATCCATCCCGCCTCACAACCTGTCGGAACTCATCGACGCGACCACCTATCTCATAGAGAATCCCGATTGCGATGTCACCGACCTGATGAAGTTCGTACAGGGTCCGGATTTTCCGACCGGGGGAGCCATTTTCAACAAAGCCGACATAAAGCAGGCCTACGCCACAGGCAAGGGTAGCATTGTGATGCGAGCCAAGGCCGAGATAGTGGAAGGGAAGAACGGTTTCCAGATCGTGGCCACGGAGTTGCCGTACCAAGTGAACAAAGCCGAGCTTTTGATGCACATTGCCGACCTCGTGAAGGAGAAGAAGCTGGAGGGCATCAGGGACCTGAGGGACGAATCGGACAAGGATGGCATACGGGTTGTGGTCGAGCTCAAGAAAGACGCCTACCCGAGAAAGATCCTGAATCAGCTGTACAAGCTTACAAGCCTCCAGACCAGTTTCCATGTGAACATGCTGGCGCTGGTGGACGGCATACAGCCGAGGGTGCTGACCTTGAAGAACGTGCTGGAGTACTACCTCAAGCACCGGCAGGAGGTTATCCGCCGGCGCGCCGAGTTCGATCTTCAAAAGGCCAAGGATCGCGCCCACATCTTGGAGGGGCTGGTCATGGCCCTGGAGGACATAGACCGCATCATCGCCACCATTAAGAAGTCCAAAGACAAGGACGACGCCAGGCAGAACCTAATCGCCAAGTTCAAGCTTAGCGAGCGCCAGGCCGAGGCCATTTTGGAAATGAAGCTGCAGCAGCTCGCCAACCTGGAGCGCCTGAGGGTGGAAGAGGAGCTCAAGGAGAAGAAGAAGCTCATTCAGGAGCTTGAAGACCTGCTGTCGCACCCTAAGAAGATACTCGGAGTCATTAAGCAGGAGCTTGTCGACCTCAGGGCTAAGTTCGGCAACGAGCGCAGGACCAAGGTGTTTGCGGGCGAAGTGGATAAGTTCACCCAGGAAGACCTGATCCCGAACGAGCCGGCCGTGGTCATCATCACTCGTGACGGGTACATCAAGCGCCTGCCGCCGGATACGTTCAAGGCCCAAGGCCGCGGCGGCAAGGGCGTCATCGGGCTTACAGCCAAGGAAGAGGACTCGGTCGAGCACTTGTTCGCCACCACCACCCACGCCGATCTGTTGTTCTTCACCACGCGCGGCCGCGTGTTCGAGCTCAAGGCCTACGACATCCCGCCGGCCTCGCGCACGGCGAAAGGTCAGGCTGTGGTCAATTTCCTGCAGCTTTCGCCGGAGGAAAAGGTTTCCGAAGTGCTGTCGCTCCAGGATTGGGAGGGGTACAAGTTCCTCATCATGGCGACGAAGCACGGAGTCATCAAGAAGGTGGATTTGAACGCTTTCGAGAACGTGCGGAGGAGCGGTCTCATCGCCATAAATTTGAAGCCCAGCGACCAGCTGTTGTGGGTGAAGCCTTCAACCGGAAACGATGAGGTTGTGCTGGTTACGGCCAAAGGCCAATCCATCCGCTTCAAGGAGAAGACCGTCAGGCCCATGGGCCGCACGGCCGCGGGCGTACGGGGCATCAGGGTGAAGAGCGGCGATGAAGTTGCAGGAATGGATCTGCTCACAGAAGGAAAGCCGAGCCCGGACGAACAGCTTTTGGTCATCATGTCGAACGGCTACGGCAAGCGCACGAAGATAAAGGAGTACAAGGTGCAGAACCGCGGCGGAAGCGGCGTGAAGACCGCCAACGTCACACCCAAGACCGGTACGGTCTGCTCGGCCTTCATTGTGAACGCCAAGCGGGAACAAGAGGATATCATCGTGATGTCGGAAAAGGGCCAGGTCATCCGACTGCCACTGAAGAGCGTATCCGTGCTCGGTCGCGCCACCCAGGGCGTGCGCGTCATGCGGTTCAAGGAGGAAAAGGACCAGGTGGCCAGCGTAACCTTTGTCTAGCGCCATTGACACCTGGAGAGAAGTCAGTATACTCAGGAAAGGTTAATCAGTTTCTAAACTAGGATCGATACAGGACTATGGGTCTTCCTGGCCATCGCCGTACCAGTTCGCACAAGCGCCGCCGCGCTTCTCATTTCGCTTTGAAGCCTTCTCAGCTCACGGTCTGCGGCCATTGCAAGCGGCCCGTGGCTCCGCACCAGGCATGCAGGAACTGCGGCTACTACCGCGGCCGGCAGGTGTTGAAGCTCAAGACCCGTCTTACCGGCCGGGCCAGGGCCCGCGCCCAAAAGGCGAAGGAAGAGGGAGAGGCCAAGTCGGAGAAGTAACTACGCGAACCTCGCTCCCTAGGGCGAGGTTCTTAGCAAGAGAACCCAATGTCGACCCGCCATCTTATCCGCACCGTCGTACTGCAAACGCTCTTTGAGTGGGATTTTCGCGGCAAGGGAGGAGACCTGGAAGCCCTCCTTGCGAAGAACGAAAAAGAGCTTGCGCCGGGCGTGGACGACGACGGGTTCGCGGAACGCTTGACCCATGGCGTGGCCAAGCACCTGCCTGACATAGACTCCGTCATTCAGCGCCTGGCGCCGGAATGGCCCGTGGACCAGATAACCGGCGTGGACCGGAACATTCTCCGCATCGGCGTGTACGAGCTAAAGTTCGGCAAGGAAATACCGCCCAAGGTGGCCATCAACGAATCCATCGAACTGGCCAAGGCTTTCGGCGCCGACGCCTCAAGCAAATTCGTGAACGGCGTGCTAGGTTCTTTGTACAAGGAGTTGGCCGGGGCCGGCGAAGTTCCGATAGAGGATTTCAAGCAGGTGTACGCGCAGTTGGCCACGGATCAGCCCGAGCCCGCGAGCGAGAAAGAGAGCGCGCCCATTCAGACTGAATAGCTTATGAAGGATTTTTCAGAACTGGAGCAGCGGCTCAAGGTGTCGTTCAAGGATCAGGATCTGCTTAAGCAGTCGCTGGTGCACCGGTCGTACCTGAATGAGAACCCCGGTTTCGGCCTGCCGCACAACGAGCGGCTGGAGTTTTTGGGGGACGCGGTACTTGAGTTGATCGTTACTGAGTACCTGTATCAGAACTACCCTAACCCCGAAGGCGAACTCACTAACTGGCGCGCCGCCCTGGTGAACGCCGTCATGCTCTCCGGCATCGCCAAGGATCTGGGGCTGGAGGACTACCTGTATCTTTCCCGCGGCGAGGCCAAGGATGTCGGCACGAAAGCCAGGCAGTACATACTGGCAAACGCCATAGAAGCCGTCATCGGCGCCATCTATCTGGACAGGGGCATGTCATCGGCGTCCGATTTCATCGGCCGTGAAATACTGGCGAAGCTTCCCCAGGTGTTCGAGGACAAGCTGTATCTGGACCCCAAGAGCCGGTTCCAGGAGCTGGCGCAGGACAAGGCCGGCGTGACGCCGCACTACATAGTGCTTGACGAGCACGGGCCGGATCATGCTAAGGTATTCCGGGTCGGTTTGTACGTCGGGGAGGAGTTGGTAGCCGAAGGCGAGGGCTCTTCCAAGCAGGAGGCCCAAGTTGCGGCGGCTGAAGCAGGTCTAAAGGTAAAACGCGAATGGGATACTTAGTCTTACAGGCATATCGAAATTTTGCGTAGCGGAGCTCTCCTCCCAATGGGGGAGAGTTTTTTGTAAAGCGTTCGGATAACACATAAAGACAAAAGCAAGGAGGCGTACATTGAAAACGAACGGCAGTGACACGGCGGAGCCGACATTCTTTTTCCAGAGCCGCGTGGTCTGGATCTGCTCAAAGTCAGGCTGTGGCAGGCAGAAGCATAACGGCGTATGGGGCCCTCCTCAGCCAATCGGCCCTTATCAGCCGCGCATGATGGAAATGTGTGACGAGTGTAGAAAGCCTCCTGTATTGGAAGCCGAAAAGGCAGAGCCGCCTGCCAGAAAGGTCATAGGTTACATAGGCGGAGGCAATCATGGAGCAGGCTGAGCGAAACGGCAAGATTCGCATCCAGTGCGCCAGTTGCGGCGCACTGAACATTTCCGGCACGGACGAGTGGATTTGCCAGGGCATGGAGTATGACCCGTTATACCCGCATGGCTTCTGTCCAAGTTGCCGCCCCTCGCCGAAAGAAATAGCGGAAACCATAAAAGCAATGCAGGAGCGATTCAAACAATCGAGCGCCAGTGGATGAACCATTGGCGCTTCTTTTTTGTCCAGTTTTCCAGTACACTATGTAACGGCGAGGGAATCGCATTTTTCGTATTACCGCACCCCATGTATCTCAAGCGTTTAGAGCTTTCCGGATTCAAATCGTTCGCCCACAAGACGGTTCTGGAATTCAACCGCCAACTGACGGCCATTGTGGGGCCGAACGGTTCGGGCAAATCCAATGTCACCGACGCCGTCAGGTGGGTACTGGGCGAACAGTCGGTCAAACTCCTTAGGGGCAAGCGCGCCGAGGACGTCATTTTTGCGGGTAGCGACATTAGAAGCCGCCTGGGTATGGCCGAGGTGTCCCTGCACCTTGACAACAACGACCAGTCCGCCCCCATCGAGTTCTCCGACGTGGTCATCACGCGGCGGGTGTTCCGCGACGGCCAGAGCGAGTACCTTCTGAACGGGTCGTCCGTCAGACTCCATGACATCCAGATTCTCCTGGCCAAAGCCAGTTTCGGTCAGAAGACGTACAGCGTCATAGGCCAGGGCATGATAGATTCCGTTCTGTTATCTTCGCCTGCTGAGCGCAAGGAGTTCTTTGAGGAGGCCACGGGCGTAAAGCAGTACCAATTGAAGCGCGAACAGGCCATTCAGAAGCTCACCGGCACGTACGAGAATCTGGAGCAAGCCAACGTACTCCTAGCGGAGATAGAACCGCGTTTGAGGTCGCTGACGCGCCAGGTCAAGCGCCTGGAGCGCCGGGAAGAGCTTGAGCGCGAGCTTAGGGAACTTCAGAAAGGCTACTACCGTTACCGGTACCAGGAGCTGGACCGGAAGCGTTCCGAGGCAGTAAAGCGTTCCGGGGAACAGGAGCATGCGCTGGCCGAGCGTCAGGAGGCGTCGAAGCGCCTGGACATCAGGCTCAAGGAGCTTGAGAAGGCCAGTCAGGCGGCGGCCAGGAGCCGCGAGCTGGCGGACAGGCTGAGCGAGCTTAGGGGCCGGCGTGAGCGGTTGATACGCGAACAGGCGCTGGAACACGCCAGGCGTCAGGTGAAGCATCTGGAACGCGGCCAGGGAGAGCTCGTATGGCTGACCTCGAGGCGTGATGATCTGGCGACCGAGGTGCAAGCTCTGGAAAAGAAGAGCGCCGGCCTGCGCCAGGAACACGCCGCCGCCAAGCAACAGCTTGAGGCTAAGGTGGCGGAACAGGCAAGCGTCCTGGAGACGTTCGCCAAAGTGCAGTCGTCGGGTGCCGTGGGATGGCTGAAGCAAGAGCTGTCCCTGCTGGTTGATTCGCACGCGGATATCCGCGGCAAGCTTCTGTCGGCGGATTCGCTGGCCAGGGTGCGGGAGCTGGCAGGCGAGTTCAAACAGCTGGAAGAGCGTTTGAGCGTGCTTATGCGCCGCGTGGGGGAGGGCCAGGGCGCCACCCCCGACCTTGCCAAGCTGCTTCTGGAGCGCGACGCCGCGGTACAGCAGGTGGCTCAGCTCACGGCGGCAGTGGAGCACTTGGCGCGTGAAGAGCGTGCCACGGAGGAAAAGCTGGCGGCTACCGGCAAGGAACTGGATAAAGTGGGACGCACGCTTGCGTCCGGATCGGCCGAGACGGGCGGCACGGACGCGGAAGCCGAGCTTACGGAAGTGGACAAGGAATTGAAACGGACAGAAGAGGAGCTAGCCGGTTTTGAGCGTACGCGGGAGCGGACGTCGAGCGAAGCGTTCTCATTGCAGCGGCAGCTGCAGGGCGTGCGGGAGGAAGAACGCGCCGCCGAGCAGGGATTGCACGAGGTGTCATTGGAGCGCGCAAGACTGGAGACCAGGCTGGAAGACCTGGAGCGCGAGCTGGCCCAAGAGGTCACGCCAGAGCTTGTTCACAGCATCAAAGAGCCGGGGTCCGCACAGCCCGTGGATGAAGGCTCGGTCGCTCTCGAGATACAGAAGCTCAAGCATCAGCTGGAGCTGACAGGCGGCATTGAGCCGGAGGTGGTGAATGAGTATCAGCAGACCAAGACCAGGTTCGACTTTCTGACCGCGCAGGTGGCCGACCTGACGCAGGCCGCGGCGTCGCTGGAAACCATAATCAACGACTTGGATGAAACCATTGAGGAACGGTTCGTGAAGAGTTTCAAGCAAATCAACGAGAAGTTCGTGCAGTATTTCAAAGTGCTTTTCGACGGCGGCAAGGCCGAACTCGTGCTTCAGCGCGAGGAAGCGATCACGGAGAAGGCCGAGGAAGGCGGGCCTCAGGATGAGGAGGACAGCGAGGAGGATGAGGACGAGGCCAAGCCTGAAGTGGCGCGAGAACAAACGGCCCGCGAGCGGTTCCTGAAAGCGGAAAAGGTGCGGGCTCAGCTGTTCTCCGGCGTGGAGATACGCGCCACCCCGGCTGGAAAGAAGCTCTCCTCCATAACCGCCCTGTCCGGCGGAGAAAAGGCACTGACTTCCATAGCCTTGATAAGTGCCATTATTTCATGCAACCCGTCGCCGTTCGTGTTCCTGGACGAGGTGGATGCGGCCCTGGACGAATCCAACAGCGAACGGTTCGCCGCCATCCTCGATAGCCTTATGGACCGCACGCAGTTCATTTGCGTAACTCATAACCGCGCTACCATGCGGCGCGCCGCCATCCTTTACGGGATTACCATGGGAGAGGACGGGGTTTCCAAGCTCTTGTCGGTCAAATTCGACCAGGCGGATGAGCTAGCCGCCAAACCCAAGGCCAAGAAAAACTGACCCTTGACGGGAGCGTCTGCCTCAGTTACCATACACCCCGCTATGTTGATGATTCGTTTAGCCCGCGTGGGCAAGGCCAAGCAGGCGTACTTCCGGCTTATTGTGTCGGAGAAGACCAAGGATACCCACGGGGACTACTTGGAGGTTTTGGGGCACGTGAATCCGCATCAGGAACCCAGGGGCATTGAGCTCAAGACCGACCGCGTGAAGTATTGGTTGGGCAAGGGCGCCCAGGCTTCTGCTTCGGTGCACAATTTGCTGGTTGATCAGGGGCTCATAAAGGCTGAGAAGCTCAGGGTGTGGAAGCCGAAGAAGAAAGCGGCGCCCGAGGGCGAAGCCGCACCCGCGGCTCCAGCCAAGGCCGAGGCGCCGAAAGCGGAAGAGCCGAAAGCCGAAGCCCCGGCTGAACCAGCCGCTTAGGTCATGTGTATGAACCGTCCCGCAAGTCTGCGGGGCGGTTTTTGGTTATTTAGCAAGTATAAGCTGTGACTTTTCTAGAAAAGTCACATTTAGTTTGACGTCTGGACCACCGCGCCGTACAATCGTGTGTGGGCGTCAGGCGGAATAAATCCGCCTATACAGCTCCAAAATTCTGACGGTTGCAGTACGTTACAGCGGAGTAGCTTATCCGTTACGTCGAGCGGATACTCTTTTCAAGGAGAACATTTTCCTACCCGCACGAACCGGCCGTTTGAATGAGTCTTATCAGTAACAGTCGAAACGCATGTCAGAAACCTTCAAGGATCAGGAGTTCATTGACTTCGTCGTAAAGGCGCTAGTCGACCATCCAGCTGACGTAAAAACCGAACGCACCATCGACGAGATGGGCGTGCTCATTACCCTGCATGTGAATCCGGAGGACATGGGTCAGGTCATCGGCCGCCAGGGCCAGACCGCCCGCAGTCTGCGCACTCTCTTGAGGGTAGTGGGTGCCAAGAACAACGCGCGCGTGAACCTGAAGATATACGAGCCGGAAGGGTCCCGCGGTCCCAAGCGCTCGCGCGAGGAGCAGGCGGCCATGAGCGGTGCGGACGAAGGCCCGGACACCTCCATAGTCGACGACCTCAAGATATAAAAATCGTGGAACCGCCCCGCTTACAGCGGGGTGGTTTTGAATTTGCCGGATTGGTGAGGTATGCTTTAGGCGACTATGAATGCTCTGTCGGTCATACTCACGATTGCAGGTTTGGGACTGTTCGAAACAGTCAGCAGTCTGGATAACGCGGTCATTAACGCCGACGTCATCAGCACCATGGGCCAGCGGGCCCGAAAGTGGTTCCTGTTCTGGGGGCTTTTATTCGGCGTGTTCGTGGTGCGCGGATTCCTGCCTTGGCTTATTGTGTGGGTGGTGAATCCCAGCCTGGGCCCAATTCAGGCGTTCATGGCAACGTTCTCGAACGATCCCAGGGTGCTGGAGTCAGTGGAGTTCTCGGCCCCCATCCTGCTCGCAGGCGGCGGCACGTTCCTGGTGTTCCTATTCTTCCACTGGCTGTTTTTGGAAACGAAGGAGTTTGGCCTGCCGCACGAGAGTTTTTTCCTAAGGCAGGGGGTTTGGTTCTATGCCGTGGTCTCCATACTGCTCACAGGACTGGTTTGGTTTGCGCTTAAGGTGAATCCTGTCATGGCGTTCGGCACCGTGGTGGGTTCGACCGCCTTTTTCATCACCCACGGGTTCAAGCAGAACGCTGAGGCAAGCGAAGAAGGCCTAAAGACCAGCGCCCGGTCAGACATCAGCAAGGTGCTGTATTTGGAGGTGATAGACGCCACCTTCTCCATCGACGGCGTGCTCGGGGCTTTTGCTTTCACGCTGTCCGTGCCATTGATTTTGGTGGGCAATGGCTTGGGTGCGGCCGTGGTCAGGCAATTGACCGTGGGTAACGTGGATAACATCAAAAAGTACAAGTTCCTGAAGAACGGCGCCATGTATTCCATACTTGTGCTGGGCGCCATCATGCTCTTGGATGCCTTCGGGGTGCATGTGCCGCAATGGCTTTCGCCCTTAGCTACCTTTGGCGT
>CAZMHN010000015.1:15318-21075 GCA_964566145.1 uncultured Gammaproteobacteria bacterium | reverse complement strand
ACCCCGTAACGACTGACCCGAAAGGGAAGATTCTCCGACGTTACGTCGGAGGATAATACGCCGACGCTTGCTGTAAAATCTGAGATTACGCGGGTCACGTCTCCCGTAGGGAGATCCGCTACGATCCAGAGCAAGATGAAGATATAGTCTACGCCACATGAAAGTGTGGAACGAAGTACGATGTCGGCTCATCGCATCCTGGGGCTGGAGAAGGTCCCAAGGGTTAGGCTGTTCGCCTATTAAAGCGATACGCGAGCTGGGTTCAGAACGTCGTGAGACAGTTCGGTCTCCTGTCTGTCGTGGGCGCACGAAACTTGAGAAGGCTCTTCCCTAGTACGAGAGGACCGGGAAGAACGAACCTCTAGTGTACCAGTTGTCCTACCAAGGGCACTGCTGGGTAGCTACGTTCGGCACGGATAAGCGCTGAAAGCATCTAAGCGCGAAGCCGTCTTCAAGATGAGGTTTCGTATTTGAGGAACCAGGGAGAATACCTGGTTGATAGGTGGCAGGTGTAAGGCCCGCAAGGGTTTGAGCCGAGCCATACTAATCGTCCGAAGGTTTAACCACAAGAATGAATAGGTAACACAACAATATCTACAAACATGTCCATTCCTTCACGAGCAGGCTGGCGCTTGGCGCTGGCTCTCCTGGCTGTTTCGGCACTCATCGGCTTGGTGTTCTACCTGACGCCGCCGGTGCTTTCCGGGCAGTAGGTATCACGCACTTTTCAAAACGACGAGCTGGAAGTTTCATGAAGTACCCTACGCCGTAGGTGGGGTATAGAACCCTCGTGCTCTAAGCGATGGGGTCACACCTCTTCCCATCCCGAACAGAGCAGTTAAGCCCATTGGCGCCGATGATACTCAGACATTAGTCTGTGGGAAAGTAGGCAAGCGCGAGGGTCCTCTATCTCACCGCAAGGTACTCCATGAAACTCCTGGCTCGTTTTTTGTGTTGTCGCAGTTTGCATTGACAGGCGGGTTTTGAGGTTATACGATATCAGGCTAAAGTAAACACGCATGATAATGCGGTCACTTGAACAGATCGGTCGGCCCACAAGGCCGACTGAGCACGAACCAACACCCGAGGACAAGGAGAAGTTTTACGTATGGGTAGACAGTGTAGCCCGTGCGGCGAACGAACGCGTACCCAAGATACCCGAACACGACAGGAGATTGGAGCCTTTCGAAGACATAGGGTATTTGGAACAGATACGGTCGCATGAAGGCGATAGGGTACGCACGGACAATCTGTTCGTATGCGATTTCGACGATACTGTTTTTGATACGACAGGCTACCACGAGGCCATAGCCAGGCGTTGTAGCGAATTCGGTATAAGCCGAGAAGAATGGTTTCAGGTTTACGAACAGTCAAAGAAGGCAGAAGAGAGCGGGTCAAATCCGCTTTATAGCCGGGACGAGCATATTCGGACACTGCAGGAGCGCTATCCGGCCTCAGCCGACGACATCGCGCGAGTGTTCGAAGGCGAATCGCTTGATCCTTACTTGGATCAAGAAGTCTTGTCTGCGCTGAATTTGGCGGCCGCACGCGCTGACACTCAAGTGATGGTGCTAACGCACGGCGCTTTGCGCACCCAGAGCAAGAAGCTTGGCCAAGTGCCGGCTTTGGCCGAGTGTGCGTCTCTAATCGCCTATACGCAGGTACCCAAAAAGGAGTTCCTCGAGCGGTATTTCGCTTCCGAGTTAGCCCCGGAGAGGCCGAAACCGATATCCGGCGGTCGGTACATGGAGAAGCGCGTCACCCAACCGCACGTGTTCATGCTTGACGATAGTCCAACCGAGGTTAGCGGGTTTACCAGTCTTGGGCCTGATATGTATTTTCAGGCCATGCGTTTGCGCCTTCCGCGCGCTAAACGGTTTAGCAAGGAGCAGAGGGGTGAGCGCGTACTGGAAAGTACAGATATTCAGCAGGAGCGTTACGGGCGAGGTATTTATTCGGCCTTTTTAGGTTTTATACATGACTCGACGCACTTCCGGCCGGGTCAGAATTTCAGCCAAACAACGCTCGGCTCGACCCAACATGCATCGGGCGGTATTCCTTGGGCAAACGCCGAAAAATGCTTTGCCGAGGAGGACGAAGGAGAGATGGTGAATTGGCCAGCCGGGTATCCGGATAAGGCACAGCGCGTGCGCTATAACGAAGACAAGGGCAGGCTTGAGCGGTTTGTTGCCTCAACTTGGCAAGAATACCCCTTGAGCGAATTGCTGGACGACAGGGAGATGATTTTTTAGGCAATGAGTAGGTATGCGTACCTATGCTGATTTGCACATACACTCCAAGTACGCCCGGGCATGTTCGCCCCAGCTTACACCGGAGAACATAGACCTGTGGTGCCGCATCAAGGGGCTGGGGCTCGTAGCCACGGGCGATTTTACGCACCCCAGGTGGTTTGCAGAGCTCACGCAAAAGCTTGAGCCTCACGGGGAAGGACTGTACCGTTTGAAAAAAGAGTTCAGGCAAAAGGACCCTCGGTTCACGCCGGTTTCGGAAACGGACGTGCATTTCATGTGCGGCACTGAGGTGGCGTGCATTTATAAGCACGGAGATGCGGTACGGAGGGTTCATCACTGTATATTTGCGCCTAGTTTAGAGGTCGTCGCCAAGATAAATGCGGAGCTAACAGCACGCGGCAAGAACCTGAAAGCCGACGGCCGGCCGATTCTGGGATTGACTTCAAAGGAACTACTAACATTGCTTCTGGATATAGATGACCGCAACGTGCTCATCCCGGCGCACGCCTGGACGCCGTGGTTCGCCATTTTCGGCTCTAAATCAGGCTATGATTCCATAGAGGAGTGTTTCGAGGAGCTTACGCCGCACATCTTCGCCATCGAGACAGGACTGTCTTCCGACCCGCCCATGAACTGGCGCGTATCAGCGCTCGACAACGTGGCGCTGGTGTCCCACTCTGATGCGCACTCGCTCCCGAACCTCGGGCGCGAGGCAGACGTGTTCGAAGGCAGTGAGCTTTCCTACGCGAACGTGATGCAGGCCATACGCGAAGCCAGCCCAAAGTCGGTCGCCGCCGGAAAGCAGACAAGCGCCCTGAAGCTCGTTGGCCTGGTCGAGTTTTTTCCTGACGAAGGCAGGTACCACTATGACGGTCATCGTGCTTGTAAGGTGTGCCTAAGCCCGGCGGAGAGCGCCAAGATTAAAGGTGTGTGTCCCAAGTGCAAGCGCGAGCTTACCATTGGAGTGCTGAACCGCGTGTATGAGCTGGGCGACAGAGGAGAAGGCACTAAGCCGGAAGGCGCCTTGCCCTTTACTTCGCTCCTGGAGCTCGACAAGGTCATCGCCCAGGCGCAGGGAGTGAAGGGGCGGGCGACCAAAGCGGTCGAAGCCGAGTACTGGCAACTCGTGAGCGAGGGTCGGGGTGAGTTGCCTTTGCTGTTGGATACCCCGCTTGATAGGCTGGCCCCCCTGACCACCCCGCGCGTTACCGAAGCTATCAGGCGTCTTCGGCAGGGGGAAGTGGCCGAAATCGTACCAGGGTATGACGGAGAGTACGGTACGGTGCATCTGTTCCGGTCCGACGAGCGTTCGGATTCGCTCCAAAGCGCCTTGTTCTAATGACAGACACGCACAAAGCCCCGCTTGCGCGGGGCTTTGTTTCAATCCGAAAATTCTCCTAGGAGAACTTGCGGGAGGCTACATTCGGCGCTTCTTACCACCCTTCTTTGCTGCCTTCTTCGCCTTCTTCGCCTTCTTTGCTTTCTTAGCCATGTACCTCACCTCCTTTCTCTATATAAGAGAGGTATGGGCAAGTCATAAGGAGAATCACCTTGCTTACCCATCACCGTTACGCTTGAACGCTTGGTGATACCTCTAAGTATAAAAAAAATATCCGCAACTAACAAGGTTGTGGATAACTTTTTCAATTCCTCTCCGCTATTCTACTGTACAAATTCTGATTTGATGAAAATTTTTTCCAGTAAGTCCGGCAAGACCAATCGGTTCCCAGGCATATTTTTTATTTAAGGCAGAGGGCGATAACACGGTTTCAATGAAGCCCTGGGAAATTTTCTGCAAAGCGCCAACCCCTATCCAGAATTTCACCACCGAAGTCTTGGTTGTTCCTACGGCAATGGCGTTGGGTGATTGCTTGGTAATGGCGCTTATTTTGTCGGGTGTGCGGTAGTACGGGCGCCGTTTGCTTACGGTCATATAGGCGTCGTGCATGCGCTGAATTTCCGGCCAATTCGGTGTCTGTCCGGGCAGTGGTTTGACATTCAGCTCTAAGGTGGCCAGCT
This sequence comes from uncultured Gammaproteobacteria bacterium, assembly GCA_964566145.1. Taxonomy (GTDB): domain Bacteria; phylum Patescibacteriota; class Patescibacteriia; order Veblenbacterales; family UBA10138; genus CAZMHN01. The sequence goes on along the minus strand of CAZMHN010000015.1, from coordinate 16,804 downwards.
GAGACGGAGACAGCTCTGAAATAGTGATGTCCTTAAGTTTGTCATTTAGCTCTTCTTCGAATTGGGCCAGGGAGGCATATTGGTCAGCCACGCGGTTTAAGGTGAGTTTAATATTTTGCGGCAGGTACTGCGTTATGAATTCGAGTAGATTGCGGAATGAATTCAAATAGGCATCGATATCCGCCCTGGAAATGTTGTCGATGGTTTCCACAATCACGTCATCAGAGTAAAAATCGAACCATACGCCGGGTGCGTAGTTGTCAGCTATGGGTTTTATCCAGGAACTGTAATAGATCATACTAAACAGTTCCGCCCAGTCGACTTCAGGAGATTCTTCCAGCCGCCAGAGTTTATAGCCGCCAAATATCAAAGTAATCTTGATGGGTTCATGATTTTTTATGTTCAGGGCTATAGCCGAACGGATGTGCTCCTGGTATTCATTCGTCACTGCGTATTTCCTGTATTTTTTAGACATTACGGTCCCAAAAATAAAATCAACCAACTCTTGTTGGTTTGCAAATTTTTGCTGATTCCCAGTCGGTTTACAGCTGTTCAGCCTGCCTTCAATGTATTCTTGGGCGCGCATGGAGTGTCTGGTGGACCGTGCCGGATTCGAACCGGCGACCCCCACATTGCAAATGTGGTGCTCTACCAGCTGAGCTAACGGCCCCCGAGGCGTTCTTTACTGGGGCAGGGTCCCGAAGAAGAAGCGAGGCAGGAGTGCTTTGCCGAAATCGGCCAGGAGTCCGGTGGCAGTGAGGAACCCGAGGAGTATGAGTACGATGCCGAGGAACTTGTAAAAGAGTCTGGAACCCCCCATGCTCTGGAAATGCGCTTCGGCCCACGCGACCGTACCGAAGTTCTGGTAAATCCACTCAGCTCTCCAGACTATGAGGAAGCCGACTAGGACGAGCATCAAACCTACGAATATGGGCATAGGACGATAAGTTGAGTGTTAGTTACGGTGCGTACCGTACCACGAGATGCCCAGGCGGGCAACTAGGCGGGCAGGGTGTACGGCCTGGCCGAGAGAGCTACGAGCGCCCCTGGATCATCCTCGGGCGCGGTGCGATTCATGCGTATGTACCCGCAGATGCTACAGCGGTGCACAAGGGAGCGCTCGTTTCCCTGAAGTCTGAGTCCTATGGGCTCCATCATGCCGCCGCAAGCCTCTGCCCTGTCGCCTGGGTTCACATCCACATGCTTGCTCCACAGGCATGAGGGGCAGTGGTTGGTGTAACCGGTGCCGTCCACCCGTCTGCGGCAGTGCTCGCAAACGAAATCTTCCGGATGTTTCTGAAAAAGTTTAGGCATACGAACCCTGGTGGACGGTGCAGGACTCGAACCTGCGACCCTCTGCGTGTAAAGCAGATGCTCTACCAACTGAGCTAACCGTCCTTGCTATTCATTCTACCATCGTACCATGAGCCCCGGCTTCATGGGGCCGGGGCGAGCGTGAACTATCTGGTGCGGACGAGAGGACTTG
>CAZMHN010000015.1:0-15218 GCA_964566145.1 uncultured Gammaproteobacteria bacterium | reverse complement strand
TGGTGCGGACGAGAGGACTTGAACCTCCACAGGGTTTCCCCCACAGGCACCTCAAGCCTGCGCGTATACCAATTCCGCCACGTCCGCACGGAGTCCGCGTTCGGCTGGCCTAAGCCACCTCGCGGAGCTTTTTCTGGTAGGAACGGAGGTGGTAGAGCTTAGCCCGGTTCGTACGGTAGGTTTTTACCACCTCTATTTTGGCAATGGTAGGCAGATGTACAGGGAAGATGCGTTCCACGCCTACGCCGTCGGATATCTTGCGCACGGTAATGGTGGCGCCCATGCCCTTGCCCCCGTGCCGTGCCAGAACCGTACCTTCGAACACCTGGATGCGTTCCTTTTCCTCGCCCTTGGCGTTCAATTCCCTGATCTTCTGGTGTACCCGAATCAGCTGTCCGGGTTTGATTTCCTGGGCGGCGGGGGACTGTTCTGTAGGCTTGGCTTCTGTTTCCAACATAGAAATACAAGGCTGTCTTAAGACATAACGCCCCATTAGGATACCGGAAGTCCCCCCTCCCGTCAAGCCTGCCTAGGTCCCGTGCCGCCGTATAAGGCGACACACCCTATCAACGGTCTCGTCCAGTTTGCCCCAGCGGTTGATAACGGCATAATCATACGATTTGGCCGCCCGCAGTTCCTTCAGCGTGCTTTGCCACCGGGCACGTTTTTGGTCCTGAGGGATGTGGAGCGACTGCATGATGCGCCGCTTCAATTCTTTGGTTGATTCGGCGGTTATGAAAATAGTCACCGTATCCGGCTTGAGTTTTTTGACCTGGCGAGCCCCCTGCACGTCTATGACCAAGGTAACGTTTCGTCCCCGGGACAAGGCCCGTTCTACGTCAGCTCGAGGCGTACCGTAGTAGTACCCGTGGACCTTCGCCCATTCCAGAAGTTCCCCATGCCGTATGAGTCTTTTGAATTCGGGCACGGTCCGGAAGTGGTACTGTCGCGACCGTTTATCTTCAGGTCGCATCGGCCGGGTGGTATTGGTGCGTATGTTGGTTATGTTCAGGCCGCGGGCCCGTTTGAGAGATGCGGCGACCGTACTTTTGCCCACCTGCGATGTGCCGGAGATAATGAAGAGGGTACCGCGTCGTTTCATGACAGTCGTTTGAGAAAATCTTGGAGTTCTTTGGGAAGCGGGCAAGAGAACGCCTGTGGTTCCCCGGTCAGTTCGGTGAAAGAGAGCGATGAGGCATGAAGGAAGATTCTTCCGGGAGTGGCCTTGAAAGACAGGCTTTTGGGTCGGTACAGCTGGTCGCCTACTATCGGGTGGTCGATGGCCGCCAGGTGGGCGCGTATCTGGTGCGTGCGCCCGGTTTCCAGGCGTACCGTGAGCAGGGTTACCTGCTGGAAGGCCTGTTCCACCGTGTAATGTGTCACGGCTTCGCGGGTGTCCTCGTCGCTTTCCGCGCGGGCGGCCACTTTTCCGTGATTGCGCTTTGAGCGCGCCAGGGGGAAGGTTATGGTGCCGGAAGGATTGGCCACGCGCCCGATGACCAGCGCCGTGTATGTTTTTTCCATGGTACGCTCTTGGAACTGCCGTTTCAGATGCTCATACATGTTTTGCGTCCTGGCCACCACCATGAGCCCGGAAACTTCGCGGTCCAAGCGATGGACGATGCCGGGTCGGAGCTGGTCCTCGCCTACGCCGCTAAGTTCCGGGAATCGCGCCAGGAGGCCCGCGGCCAGCGTCGGCCCCGTCACGCCGGGGGCCGGATGCACCGTCAGTCCGGCAGGCTTGTTTATGACAAGATAGGAATCAGCTTCGTATACTATATCGAACAAGACGCCGCTGTCAGGCACAAGCGTGAGTCGGTTTGCGGTTGTCGGCTCCCCTGCCATAGTCACCACGTCGCCGGCGCGCAAGAAGCGGTGGACCACGGCGATGGCGCTGCCGTTCACCGATACGCCGCCTGAGCGTATGGTGTTTTGTATGCTGTTGCGCGATACGTTCGGCAGGGCCTGGACCAGGAATTTGTCCAGGCGTATTGGGGCGACCTCGGGCGCAACCGTGAAATTCTGGCTCATAGGCGTTCTTTGAGGTACGCCTCCGCTTCATCCGCCGTACGGACCGTACCGTTGAGCTGAGCTTCGGTCAGAAGTTCTATGAGTTCGCCTACCTTGGGCCCGGGCGCCAGCGAGAACCGTTCCATGATGTCCGTGCCGGAAAGCAGAGGTTTCAGCGTCCCCTGGGGGAGGGAGGCCTTGAGGCTGTCGATGCGGAGGAACATGCGGTCTACGAGGCCGGTGGAGGGCTGGCCGGAAGGAGGGACACTGGCCAGCGAATCCGCCAGGATGACCTGCATAAGCTCCGCTCCTCGCGTTTCATCCGCCAGGAAGTAGCGATATACCGTACTGGTGCGCAGGTCTTCCGGCAGTCCGTGCACCAGGAGCAAGTGGTGTTCCACGAGCCAGCGGACCGTTTCCGCCTCAATGTGTCTGCCTGAGCGGTCTAGGTAGCTCGGAAGCGCCAGGCGTTCACAGATGTCGGTTACGAAAGCGGCCCCGGCCGCGTCGTGGCCATTGGTGCGTATGCGCTCGGTCCCGTGTTGTTCCGGGGTGCGCAAGGTGACCGCTTTGCCGATGTCATGGAGGAGCGTGGCCATGAGCACGTTTGGGCTGGGTGATGAGTTCGGGAACTTGTTTCGCCAGACGTTGTTTGACAGCGCCTCAAGCGCCATGAGCGTGTGTTCATAGACATCGCCCTCGGTGTGGAACTCTTTGGGCTGGGGTACGTGCTTCAAGGCCGCCACCTCGGGAAGCAGGGTGGCAATGAGTCCGGCATCGTTCCACAGCTCGAGCGTTCGCCTGGGAGCGGCGGCCAGGGATTTTATGAACTCGCGCGCCACGACCTCTCGCGGTACAAGCCAGCGTCCGTCGGCCTGCGTGCCCGAAGCGGCCCGTTGGGACATCTCAAGTACGCCGTTCCAGGTGGCACGCTCGATGGTGAATGACAGCTCGCAGGCTTGCCTGAGGCACCGCAGGACGCGCGACAGGTCTTCGCGGAACCGGTCATGCGGCCCACCCACGGCCCGTATGAGCTTGGCGCTTAGATCGGCCCGCCCGCCTGCGGGGTCTTGGAGTTCGCCCGACGTCAAGTTCACCGCCATGGCGTTGACGGTGAAATCCCTGCGCTCCAGGTCGCGGGCCAGTGGCAGGAACGGATCGCTCTGTACCGAAAAATCACGGTACTGTCCCGTACCCAGTTCGCTATGCTCGGTGCGTGGCAGGGCCACATCCACGGTTTCGCCGTCCCAGCCAGCCGGCTGCCACTTGAGCACGCCGAACGTCTTGCCGACCAGGTTCATCTGGCCGTTGTCGGAAAGCCACTGTTCGAGCCGGGAAGTTTCCACTCCGCGCACGACTAGGTCGAAGTCGGTGGTTTTCCTTTCCAGGAGCAAATCGCGTACGGCCCCGCCGACCAGGTAGACCTCGGCTCCGGACAGGTCCCGCGTGAGCTTTTGGGCAAGGTAGGTCAGGGGCCTTGGCAGTACGGTTGAAAGAGATTGCGACATACACCTCAAACCATAGCAAAAAGCCCGCGTCAGTGATAGCGGGCTTTGGGCAAGTCAGGCCAGTTCAGGCGGCGCGGGTGGCGGGAGTGGAAAGCGGGAAGCGGGTTTCGGCGGAATCTTCGTAATGCAACTTTCCCGCAAGGTATGAGAACGCCGCCTTTTCTCCTTGCGAGGACCTTACTGCATCGAAGCCAGACCTCAGTTCCTTGGCACGCTCGCTGGCCGACCGGATGTTGTCTATGAAGCGATTGAATTCGGCGCGAAGCCCCCGCTCCTCTTCCGTGGCCAGGCCGTTTTGCCGTTTTAACAGGTGTATGAGCTTCTCGAATCGCAGGGCTTGCCATGCGGCGAAGCCAGGCTGGCTGTCGAGCCATCCAAGGTAGGCCGCAGAGACCTTTTCGCGGTCATTGCGGTCTGCCTCATCGTTACCGTCAATGAGGCGGTACATAACCTCCGGGCGCCGAAGGTTGGCGTAGAGCTCTATCATCTCGTCGTCGCCCTCCTTGAAAAAGGTCTCGTTGTCAGCTGAGCCAGCGGCACCGAGGTCTGAAAGACCCACGATCAAAACTTCCCTGGGGACGGTTTGGCCGGCTTCCAGGGGCTGTTCCAGATGCGGCTGGAAGAAGAGCGGCCCCTTTATGATGCCTTGCTTCTCTAGATTGTTGAGTGCGTCGCCAAGCGCCGGGTTCTGGCGGATAGCCTCATCGTAGTAGGGATAATCCTTGAATGTCGCACCCTTGAAGTCAGGTCCGAGGTCTGCGTCAGGGTACGTCCCGTCGACCGCCCAGCCGGCGGTTTCAATCTGTTCCCCTGTGAAGATTTCTTTCCCGGCGCGTTCGTTGGCCTGCCGCATTTCCTGCTCGAGGTGGCGCGCGCTCCTGCCTTCGTTGCCTTCGGCCCCATAAGGTTTGTCCCCTTCCCGCGCACCGCGGTGGCGCCGTACCATGGCCAGTAGATTGTTCGGGTTTGCTTTGTCGTAGTCTATGACCGTGTCATGCCACGCAATAGCCATTTTCATCACGGCCCGTTGCTTAGGTTTTAGGTGGAATACATCAGCCATCCGCTCTGCCCGTTGTTCCATGGTCCGCGGGTGTTCTGACGTATGATAGACTTTCGGGTCCCGGCCTTCCCCGTCATGTTCCTGTTCATGAAAATTGTACCCGCAGTCCACAATTCCTTCCGATGCTTTTTCGAAGCTCGGCTCCACGGTTTCCTTTGTGCTAGCGAAAGACTCGGGCGATTCCCTCATATCACTTATGAAAATATGAATCTACTTGGTGGGCGGCACTGGATTCGAACCAGTGACCTTCACAATGTCAATGTGACGCTCTAACCAGCTGAGCTAGCCGCCCCAAGAATCTAAGCTACAAGATTGTAGCGCGCTCCGACGTCCGAATCAAGCCTCAGGCTCAATGCCCACGAGCCGGAATACCGGCGCCAGGTAAAGATCATGGTGTAGGTTCCTGATCTCATGTTTAGGCACCCAGGCGAAGCCGTCATGGTGAGTGCCGTTCGGGTCGTCGGCGTCAATGATGATTTTTCCAGGCTTGACCGCAACTTCGAACGTGAGGCGCACTACATGGACGCCTTCGGTCCGCAAAATATCCTGGGCGTAGAGGATTTTGGGTTCGCCTGTTACGGTAAGCCCGGTTTCCTCCCTGACCTCCCTGGCCAGCGCCTCCAATATGGGCTCTCCCGCATTGATGCGCCCGCCGGGTATGTCCCACCTGGGCTCGGTTTCGCCTGCATAGGGCAAGGCGCGCTTCAGGAACAGGTACCTGCCCTGAGCGTCGGTGATGAGCGCCTTGACCCCGACTTGTAGTTCCATGGCAAGATGATAATAGGCTTGGTGCGCGCGCTAGGACTCGAACCTAGAACCCATCGTGTATAAGACGATTGCTCTACCATTGAGCTACGCGCGCCCGCTGGCTTGCGCACTTCATTCTACCTGGCTTGTCGCTACTCCTCAAGCACGGGGAGCGTCGTTCTCAGGTGCTCGATGACCTTTTTCTCCGCCTCCAAAACCGTCGTATCAGTGAGCAGTGCGCGGGCGGATTTGATGTCCCCGGTTGGATTGAACGGCTTCAGGAGGTCGGTGGCACGGCGTCCGGGTGCGGCGCGTACCAGAACCGCCGTCCGTCCGGCTTCGCGCTCGTACAGCAGGACGACGGTTCCCGCCTCCGGAGCGTTTACAATGAGGTCGTCCACCACCCCGGGAAGTTCTTCCTCGGTCGCGCCGGATTTTATGAAATCTTCCGGCTGAAGTACGGACCATACCAGTCCCCGGCCCCGGTCGCCCTTCAGGCGGGCCAATGCCCGGCCCCACAGTCTAAGCGTGGGGAGCTTCTTGGTTCGAATGAGATGGGTGACCACTTCCTCCCGCCGGCCGCCCATGTTCACCAGCCTGGCCGCGGCGGAGAGCGTATCCGGCGCCACGCGGGGCGTGGTGAAGCTGCGGGTGGCGGCGCTGAGGGAAGCGTACAGACACGTAGCCACGTCGGCGTTCACCAGCGAAGCGTCCAGGCCCATCAGGAATTTGAACACGACATCGGCTGTAGCGGCCGCATTCAGGTCAACCAGGTTCACCTGGCCGAAATGTTCGTTGGCCGGTGCGTGGTCGAAGTTTAGGATGGTCGTCTGGTAGAAGAATTCCGTATTGGCATGGAAGAGTTCGCCCAGGCTGGCAAGGTCCGGAGCGTCGAGCGTAATGATTAGGTCGTAGGCGAAGTCCGAAGACCGCGTCGTGAGGTCGCTGGTCTGGAAGCTTCCGTTCTGCGGGGTCAGGTAGATTTCAAGCTTGTCGTTCTCCACGGTGTAGCTTAGGTCTTTGAGGCCGGCCTGTCCGAGATTCATGGATACGATGAATTTCCGCAGGCCGCCCGCCTCGCTCGTCACCCTGCGCGACTGGGGGAGGAATCGCAAAGTGCCCGGCAGGGAGAATCCCGCCGATACCACGTCCACGCGCTTGCCCAGATTTTCCAGCGCCTGCATCAAAGCCAGCGCCGATCCCACAGCTACGGACGCCTGGTCCGAAGGGAATGTGATGAGCACACGGCTGGAGCGCTTGAGCAGGGCGTAAGCCTGCTCTTGTTCGTTGAGAGCCATAGAAATCGAATTACTTTACCCTGGGAGCAAGCTTGTGTCAATAGTCGGCGGGCCTTGTAACCTAGGGTTGCTTATTCCACCAGAGGTTGACGTATCTGTCAAGTGGGAGTAAGATAGAGCAAGTCTTTTTTGGGTTTTGGCCCAGATTTTCCCATGAACATAACCGAGCTTGCACGCCGTCTGAAGGTGCCCACCCAGATGCTCAAGGATGAACTCCCCAGGCTCGGTTTTGACATTGGCCGCAGGGCTATAAAGATCGATGACGCCGTGGCCGAGAAGGTGGTCAGGGTATGGAAGGAACGCGAGCAAAAGCGCCAGGAGAGCCAGTATAAGGTAGTGGAACGAAAGCTTGGACAGGGCGCCGGGGACAAATCGGGGGCCCGCACAGTGGAGCTGCCACTCATCCTTTCGCCGCGCGAATTCGCCGCCAAGCTCAATCTCCCGGTGACGACCGTCATCGGCGAGCTGTTCAAGAACGGCGTCATGGCCAACATCAACGAGCGCATCGACTTCGAGACCGCTTCCATCATAGCCGAGGACCTCGGGTTCACGCCCGTGGTAGCTAAGGAAGAAGCGGTTGATGAGGCGGAGGGCCTGCGTGCGACTCAGCTGTCGAAACTGTTGGAATCGTCCTCGGGACAAAGGGTCATTCGCCCGCCGGTAGCGGTCGTCATGGGCCACGTTGACCACGGTAAGACGACGCTCCTCGACGCCATACGTTCCGCCAACGTGGCCGCGGGAGAGAGCGGGGCTATAACCCAGCACATAGGAGCGTATCAGGTGGAAACCAAGGGCAGGAAGATAACTTTCCTGGACACGCCCGGTCACGAGGCCTTCTCGGCCATGCGCGCCCGCGGCGGCAGGCTGGCCGACGTGGCCATTATCGTAGTGGCGGCGAACGACGGCCTGCAGCCGCAGACTCTTGAGGCTATTGAGATCGCCCAGCGGGAGCAAATGCCGTTCCTCTTCGCCATCAACAAAGTGGACCGCGAGGACGCCGACATTGAACGCGTGAAGAAATCGCTGGCCGAGCTCAATCTTTTGCCGGAGGACTGGGGCGGAAAGACCATTTGCGTACCCATCTCAGCCAAGCAGAAGCAGAATCTGACCGAGCTTTTGGACATGGTGTTGCTCCTGGCCGACTTGGAGAAGCTGGAAGCCGATTCAAGCGTTCCGGCGGTCGGCACCATCATCGAGGCGCACTTGGACAAAGGCGAAGGGCCGGTGGCGACTGCTTTGGTGCAGAACGGCACCCTGAGGCCCGGCGACTACGTGGTGGCGGGGGATGTGGCCGGCAAGGTGCGGGGCCTTAGGGATTTCCTGGGCAGAGTGGTGCAGGCGGCGGACCCTTCCATGCCCGTCAGGATGCTGGGACTGAAGGCAGTGCCGAGGGCCGGAGAAATACTGCGCGCGGTTCTTGACGAGCGCGAGGTCAGGGAGGTGCTACGCAAGAGCCCGCGTTACCGTCCCCAGGTGCGGCCCGCCGCGGTCGCGTCGGCAGGAGATTCCGGCGAGGAAGGCGCACAGCTCCCTACCCTGAACGTGGTTCTGAAGACCGATGTGTTGGGCTCGCGCGAGGCGATCAGCTCTTCCCTGATTGAGCTTACCAAGGGCGCGGAAATCAGGGTAAAGGTGGTGCGCACGGCTTTGGGGAGCATCAATGACACCGACGTGACCATGGCTGAGGCTTCCCAGGCCATCGTGCTCGGATTTAATGTGCCCATCGTTCCTTCGGCCGAGTCGCTGGCCCGGACCAAAGGCGTGTTTGTCGGCACCTATAAGGTCATATACGACCTCCTGGACGAGGTGAGGGCGCGGGCCAATTCCCTGCTCAAGCCGGAACTGGTGCGCAATCAGCTTGGTGAAATGGTCGTACTCAAAGTTTTCAGGCGCGGCAAGAAGGACATGATTGTCGGGTGCCGCGTGAGCCGCGGGTCGGTGCGCGCCAAAACCAAGGCGCGGGTCCTGCGGAATGGACAGGAAGTGGCGGAGCTCCAAGTTACCAGCGTCCGATTGGGCAAGGAGGAAGTCGGCGAGGTGGTGGAGGGCGGCGAATGCGGTTTGATGGTGCAAGGAGACCCCGTGGTGAACGAAGGCGATACCATAGAGGTGTACCATGAGGAGGTTAGGCGCAGGTCAATCGGATAGCGCTTCGCGCGGCGCCAAGCGCCTGCAGCAACTCTCGGAAGTGCTGCGCGGTTTTGTGGCGGATTTCTTCGAACGCGAGCTCGAATTCCCTAAGGGCGCGCTGGTGAGCGTGAGCGAGGTGAATATTTCCAGCGACCTGGCCGAGGCCAGGGTCGGCGTGAGCGTGTTCCCGATTTCTTCCGGAGATGACTGCCTTCAGGTTGTGCGTACGTCCGCCTTCGAACTTCAGAAGCACGTTGGGAGCAAGCTCACCGCTTATCGCATACCCAAACTCACGTTCTATCTTGATGAGCGGCTTGAGAAGGCAGACAGGATAGAAAGACTGCTTGACACGGTGGGTGATTCGAGCTAGGGTGCCAGGCTTGCCCGGGCCCTCCGGGTAGCGCCCTATGGTAGACGAAATCAAACTCAGGCAGCTTTCCGCTCTTGTGGCCCGGGCTAACCGGATCCTCGTGGGCAGTCATGCCAATTGCGGCGATGCCACCGGGAGCGTTACTGCGCTCGTTTTGATTTTGGAAGCCATGGGCAAGCGGGTGACCGCATTCCTGCCTGAGCCGGTGTCCAAAAGCCTGGCTTTCCTGCCCGCCGCCGAACGTGTTGTGACCGATTCAATGTCCATCAACTGGGATGATTTCGACCTGTATCTGTCAGTGGATGCCGCTGAACCCAAGCTCACCGGCCTCATGGAGCTCTATCCGTCGCGTCCCAGCGAGCTCACCTTGGTGAATTTCGACCATCATCACACGAACCCTGGGTATGGCGACGTGAATATTATCGACAGGACCGCTCCGGCCACCTGCGCCATGCTGTATGAATGGTTTGTGCTGGCAGGCTATCCCATGGACAGGCGCGCGGCCACTTGCCTGCTGGTCGGCATCCTGACCGATACCGGAACATTCTCCAATCCCGCCACCAACGAGCTGGCGCTTGGCGCGGCTTCCGATCTAATGCTGAAAGGGGCTAATGTGACCCGCGTGCTGAACGAAGTGGTGCGGAGCAAGACCCTGCAGTCTTTGAAGGTGTGGGGCAAGGCCTTGGAACGGCTCCGGGAGCATCCGACCCTCAACATTGTCAGCACGGTCATAACCCGCCAGGAGCTTGAGGAGTCGAGCGCCGAGTCGCTGGAAGGACTGGCCAATTTTCTGAACGATTTGGCCGGCTACCGTGCCGTCCTGGTGCTGAAAGAGATGACGGACGGAACAGTGAAAGGCAGTCTGCGCACCACCCGCGACGACGTGGACGTGTCTGCCATTGCGAAAGCGCTGGGCGGCGGCGGGCACAAGAAAGCCGCCGGCTTTACCATGCCAGGCCGCTTAGTGGAAACGCCGGGAGGGTGGAAAGTGGAGGTGCATTGACAGAATTGCCTGTAACCGTATAGATTGAGGCACATTTTTGTTGCTAAAAAACAACAAGCAGCACCACAGAAGCCCACACCGTGGGCACCACACAAAAAAGAGGTCATAAATGAAAAAAGCCCGTTCAAAACCGCAACTGCGTTTGCTAGTAGGGGCCTGGCATCTTCTTGAACAGAAGATGGCCTTTGGGAACCCGACCGCCGGTGGATTTTCGACCATGGACAAAGCGTTGCTGGCCGTAGCCGAGCTGAACAAGGAACTCCTGGCCAAGTATGGCATCGAGTTCGCAGTATCGGCCCATTGGTGGCATGAGTTGGCTGTGCCACCCGATGCCCCTCTTTGCATCCGCTACAGCGCCCATTGGAACAACTCGCGGGCTATCTACCCTAATGATTGGATCCTTGGGGTGCAGCTCGGCAAGTACGCGCCCATCGGCAGAATCATCCCGCCAGGCTTCGGCCTGCCTGGGTCTGACGACGGCGCGTTCATCAATCCTGACCCGGAACGACGCAAACTGGCACACGACATGATGGTGTACAGCTTCCAGCAGAGCGCCGAGGTTAAGGCCAAAGAGGTCGGCCTGGGCAATGTGATCTATTGGACCGGGCCGGACGGCATCCGCTGGGCGCGCTTGGTTCAGGGGGATGACGTACGCCTGGGGTACAATCTGAACCCGAAGCTGGAAGAGTGGAAGCTGATTGTCACGGGCTTGGGGAACGCCATCAAGGAAGCTCGACAAATTGACAACTCCAATGTGACGCTCTTGATTGAGGGGAAAGCGGCTGGTGATCCGTGCTATCTGGACGTGTTCACTGATCCTCACTTGGAAGTCATGGGTATCCGGGCCATCAACAAGCTCGTCGGTGCGCCGGTAGCGCAATGGCAGGGCGAATTCTGCCACAGCCGCGGCGGGGGCGTGCGTTTCAGCCAAGCCATGCGAATAGCCATTGCTGGCGGAGTATTCGGCGGGCGCATCCACTTCAATTCCGGCGGCCTGGCCAGCGTGAATTTCTCAGACCTGCTGGCCAAGAAAGGCGGAACGCCGATGTCAAAGTTCCAGCAGTACGTGGACAACGACTTCCTGCCTGGCGAAGGCGTCAAGGAGTGGCTCGACGACCAAAGGCGCTCACTGCGCGTGGGAGCCAAGTGGTCTGCCATGACCGGCCAGCCTCTGGAAGTGGAATTCGACGCCAGGTTCTGCCGGTACAAGGACACCATCGCAGCGTTGCGGAAGTCGGCTGATTGGACCATACGGGTTTTCCAAGAGGAGGCTAAAGCCCTGGGCATCGACTGACAGATTCAAAATATAGTTTTCGCGAACGGACAAGGTACGCAATTCATCGTAGTACCTTGTCTTTTCTTTATTTTTACGGCTATAATGGCGTTATATGGCCAAGAACATGAACCTTATACCCGTGGTCGTGGAAAAGTCGCAATTCGGCGAGCGGGCGTACGACATTTACTCCCGTTTGCTCAAAGAGCGCATCATTTTTCTGGGCGACCCCATAGATGACGACCTGGCGAACGCGGTCATTGCACAGCTTCTGTTCCTGGACAGCCAGGACCAGAAAAAGGACATCAAGCTGTACATCAACACGCCCGGCGGGCTGGTGACGAGCGGCATGGCCATTTATGACGCCATGCAATACGTGAAAAGCGACGTGGCCACCGTGTGCGTCGGCATAGCGGCCTCGATGGGCGCGGTGCTATTGTCGGCCGGCACGCCCGGCAAGCGCCTGATACTTCCGAACGCCGAGGTGATGATCCACCAAATTATGGGCGGGGCGGAAGGGCAGGCGACGGATATCAAGATACGCGCCGAGCACATTTTGCGCATTCGGGACAGGCTGAACAAGATACTTGCCAAGCACACGGGACAGGATCTTTCGAAGATAGAGAAGGATACGGACCGCGACTACTTCATGACCGCTGAGGAGGCCATGAAGTACGGAATCGTCGATAAGATAATAAAAAAGGCTGTCTAGGCGGTCCCTTGCGCCAGAGGGCCTTTTGTGGTAGCCTGATGAGGCTAACATTTTTAACGTTCGCGTAGCACCGTTTGCGGCTCAGGCTTCAGATATCAACTCCAGACTTACAGGTTGCAGGACCGGAACTTATTCCCCTCATGGAACCAACTACCGTTTTCTCCAAAGAGCGCCGATCGTAAGCGGTTTTGGCGTGGCCGGGCGAGCGCCAGATTAGGGCCTGGCCGGCAGGAAGAAGGTAGGTAAGCCGAAAGTTCATATCCGAACCAGCCCCAGGCGGTAACGCTTTAGGGGATAGTTTGTATGGATATTTTACCAGTAGCATTCCTGGCGGCAGGCCTGGCCGTGGGCCTGGCCGGCGGGTACGTTCTGCGAAAGGTTTTGGCCGTACGGGCCAAGGACACCGCCGAGGCGGAGGCGGCTTCGATCATCAACGAGGCCAAGAACAAGGAGAAGGACATTCTCATCAAGGCCAAGGAGCAGTCGCTGAAGCTCATAGAAGAGGCCAAGACCGAGGAGCTGGAGCGCAGAAAAGACCTTCAGCACCTGCAGGAGCGCATGGAGAAGCGCGAAGCGGCGTTCGACCAGAAGCTCCTGGAGCTGGAGGGCCAGAAGTCCAAGACGGACGAGGAGCGCCAGAAGTTCGAGGCGGCCCGCGAGGAGATCAAGACCATTCGCGAGGAACAAATGGCCAAGCTTGAGAAAATAGCCGCTCTTACCCAGGACGAGGCCAAGAAGGTGCTGTTCGACAACATCGAGGAGCGCAACAAGCAGGATTTGGCCGTGCGCATCCGGAAGCTGGAAGAGACTTCGACCAGCGAGGTCGAGCGCCGCGCCCGCACCATGATCGCCTCGGTCATGGAGCGCATAGCCTCGTCCCATGCGGTCGAAACCACCACCACCACGGTCCAGCTACCTTCGGACGACATGAAAGGCAGGATCATAGGCAAGGAGGGCAGGAACATAAAGGCCATCGAGCAACTGACCGGCGTTGAGATAATCGTGGACGAGACTCCCGGGGCCATCGTACTCTCCGGATTCAACCCCATACGCCGCCACGTGGCCAAGCGCGCACTCGAGGCCTTGATCGCCGACGGACGCATTCACCCTGGCCGCATCGAGGAGGCGATCGAAAAAGCCAAGCGGGATCTGACGGATGAAATTCGCAAGGCGGGCGAAGAGGCGGCGTATGAAGTGGGCGTGGCCGGCCTGGACCCCAAGCTCATTCAGCTTTTGGGACGCTTGAAGTTCCGCACCAGCTACGGCCAGAACGTTCTTCAGCACTCGAAAGAGGTTGCGCTGTTGTCCAAGCTTCTGGCCGAGGAGCTGGGGGCGAACGTGGCCGTATGCGTGAAGGGCGGCTTGCTTCACGACATCGGCAAGGCGGTGGACCACGAGATCCAGGGTTCCCACCCGGAGATAGGCTACGACATCATGAAGAAGTTCGGTTTGCCCGAAGAGGTGGCCTACCAGTCAATTTCGCATCACGAGGACTCGCCCAAGACGCTGGAAGGCATTATCGTGAAGATAGCCGATGCCGTGTCCGGCGCCCGTCCCGGCGCCAGGAAGGACACATATGAAAACTACCTGCAGCGCCTACAGGAGCTTGAGGACGTGGCCACGGGCTTTGAGGGCGTGGAGAAGGCCTACGCCATCCAAGCCGGCCGCGAGGTCAGGGTGTTCGTGAAGCCGGACAAGATAGACGACTACCGTTCCGTAAAAATGGCGCGCGACATCGCTGATAAGATTGAACAGGAGCTGAAGTACCCGGGCGAGATAAAAGTGAACGTCATACGGGAGACGCGCGTTATTGAGTACGCGAGGTAAGGCCATGAAGCTGTTGTGTCTTGGCGATATAGTGGCGCGCGGCGGCCGGACAGCCCTGGCTCAGGCGCTCCCGGCGTGGCGCGAGCGATACGAACCGGACGCCGTCGTGGCATGCGTCGACAATTTGGCGCACGGCAAGAGCGCTACGCCCAAGACTATGGACGAGCTTATGCGGCTGGGCGTTCAGGTGCTGACATCCGGTGACCATGTGTTGAACGCTCCGAACGCGGGAGAACTCCTTACCGATCCGCGCTACCCTATGGTGCGGCCGTGCAACTGTCCGCCGGGAACTCCGGGGGTCGGCTGGCGGCGCACGGAGCTGGAGCAGGGAGTACTGCTGGTCATTCACGTGGCCGGGCAGGTGTTCATGCCGGAGCACCAGGGCTTCACCTCACCGTTCGAAGCGGTGGAGCGGGCGCTCCAGGAAGGGCTGGCGGCCGGTCCGGCAGTCACTGTGGTGGACATTCACGCCGAGGCCACGAGCGAGAAGGTGGCGATGGGATGGTTCTTGGACGGACGCGTGGCCGCGGTGGTGGGTACGCATACGCACATCCCCACCTCTGACGAATGGATTCTGCCCAAGGGCACCGCCTACGTCACCGACCTGGGCATGACAGGCATCCGAGAGAGCGTCCTGGGCGTCAAGACGGACATAATCCTCAGGCGGTTCACTGAAGACGCCAAGGAAACATTCGAGCCGGCGGAAACCGGCACCGGAGTGGTGACGGGCGTGCTCGTTGACGTTGGCCCTGACGCAAGGGCCAGGCACATTGAGCGCTTGACGGAATACGTGACCGTAGGCTAAGGAACGGCTATACTGGTGAGTAGGGAGCGGGATTACCGCTTTACCTAGCCTAAGAAAGGGAGGTGAGTGTATGAACAAAGCAGAGCTCATAGAGCAGGTGGCCATGAAGGCGCAACTGACGAAGAAGCAGGCCGAGGATGCGCTTGAGGCCATGACCGACATCATCACCCAGACCTTGAAAGCCAGCGGCGAGGTTACGATTACCGGTTTCGGCCAGTTCCTGCAGCGCGAGCGCGCGGCCCGCATGGGCGTGAATCCGCAGAACCCTTCGGAGAAGATGCAGATACCGGCCGTGAGGATACCGAAGTTCAAGGCCGGCAAGGCGCTGAAGGACGCGCTGAAGTAGGAGGTTCACAAGTCAAATAATCGGCTAGGGCGCGAAGGTAATGTCACCGCGTCTGCCGGGAGAAGAAAGCCTGCTCGCGGCGGGCAAGTAGACCTCCCCGGGGTCCGCCCGTCATAGCGAGCAGGAAGA
>CAZMHN010000014.1:10058-21592 GCA_964566145.1 uncultured Gammaproteobacteria bacterium | reverse complement strand
GGCGCCGCGTTCGCGGTGCGGAGCTATAATTCCTCGTTCTCCTTCGTGGAGCCTGATTTCGAGTCTTTGGGCGAGCAGGATGAGGAAACATACGAGCCAATAGAGCCGTTCCCGGGCTACTCCGCATGGGTTAGGCCTGAAGGTCCTTTGAGGGTCGGCTTGCAGGTCGGGCACTGGAGGAACGAGGAACTACCGGAAGAGCTTTCCAGGCTCATCGGGAGCACCGGCACTAAGGGCGGGGGAAGGAGCGAGTGGGAAACTAACCTCGCTATAGCCCTGCTCACGGCCGACCGCTTGCGCGATAAGGGCGTGGAGGTGGATATTTTGCCAGCTACCATCCCGGAGTGGTACTGGGCCGACGCGGTAGTGGCCATACACGCCGACGGCAACGAGAGCTCCCATACTTCAGGCTTCAAAGCCGCGGCCTCCCGGCGCGACCTTTCCGGCCAGGCGAGCGAGCTTATGTCGATTTTGGAGCGGACCTATGGCGAGGCAACGGGTCTGGCGCAGGACACCAACATCACTCGTAATATGCGGGGGTACTATGCATTCAACTGGCGCAGGTACCGGCACGCCACGCACCCAATGGCTCCGGCGGTGATTTTCGAGACCGGGTTCATGACCAGCCCCGTGGACCAGCGCGTGCTCATCCGCCAGCCGGAGCTGGCGGCAGACGGGTTAGCTAAGGGCATACTTGAGTTTTTGGGATTATCCAAACCAGCCGAGCCGGCACAGCCGGAAGAGGCCTAGTCGGTGCCGTCATCCTCAGGTCTAATTTGCGCGAATGGTGCAACAGGATGAGAAGACGCCTAGTGACGGTGAACGACAGGATGCAGAGGAACTACCGCTACGAGCTGGCGGCGCCGGCGGGCAAGAAATTCGATCCGGAATTCAAGCCCGAACTTACACCCAGGCAGATGCTGGCCTTGGGCGTGTTCGGCGGCAAGTACATGACGGATTGCAAAAAAGAATTCCCGGCCGATTGGTTCAAGCGCGCTAAATTGTCACCCAAGCGGAAAGACCCGTCCTTGAACTATTTCAAAGTAGACGCCAGCTTGCCTTTGGAAGAGTGGAGAAGGCGCGAGTGGATACATCCGGAAGACCCGAGGGGCTGGTTCCAGTGGTATTGTCGGTACTATTTGGGGCGCAGGATACCGGAGGAGGACCGGCGGCAAATACGGCGATGGAAAGCCATTCGGAGACACGTTGCGGCCATTCGCAAGAACTGCGAACACGCCGACGTTTCCTGCCGCCGCAGACAGCGGCAGGCCCTGTTGCACTGGGCGTACGACAGCCGGAAGCTATAGGCTGTTCCGCGCACGCTTGACGTTTCGCTCGCAAGGCAGTATCATGGCGCACTGGGCCGTAGCGCCCATTTTCTTATGGAGCACATCCGCAACATCGCCATCATCGCGCACGTTGACCACGGCAAATCCACCCTGGTCGACGCGCTCTTGAAGCAGTCGGAAACCAACCTGGGGAAGCTCGCCACCACCGAGCTTATCATGGATTCCAACGAGCTGGAGCGCGAACGCGGCATCACCATTTTCTCCAAGAACGCGGCGGTCGTGTACCGCGGCACCAAGATAAACATCATCGACACGCCGGGCCACGCCGACTTCGGCGGAGAAGTGGAGCGCGTGCTGAATCTGGCGGACGGCTCTTTGCTGCTGGTGGACGCGCAGGAAGGTCCCATGCCGCAGACCAGGTTCGTGCTAAAGAAGGCTTTGCAGGCCGGGCACAAGATAATCGTGGTCATAAACAAGGTGGACAAGGCGAACGCCCGTTCCCACTACGCTTTGGAAAAGGTCATAGAGCTTTTTATGGAGTTCGGGGCGACCAACGAACAGATGGATTTCCCAGTCGTGTACGCCGCCGGCAAGCTCGGCGTGGCCGGTCTGACGCCGGAGCTTTCGTCCATGAAGGACGCCGTGCCGCTGTTCGACACCATTTTGAAACACATCCCGCCGCCTGCCACGGCCGAGGGCCCGCTGCAGATGCGGGTGGTGTCCACGAACTACGACAACTACCTGGGCAAGATAGCCATCGGTAGGGTGTACCGCGGCGTCATACGCGCAAGCCAGCCGGTGGCCCATTTGCCCGTGCACGGGGCCATGCGCACCACAAAAGTTACATCACTCATGACGTTCATGGGTTTGGGGCGCGCTCCGGCAGAGCAGGTGCCGGCCGGCGACATTGCGGCCGTGGCCGGCGTGGAAGGGGTGAACATAGGCGACACCATAGCCGACGCCGAAACGCCGGAGGCTTTGACTCCCATTGAGATAGAGAAGCCCACGGTCAAAATGGTGTTCTCGGTGAACAAGTCGCCGTTCGCCGGGCAGGAAGGGCAGTACTGCACCTCGCGCAACCTCAAAGAGCGTCTGTACAAAGAGCTGGACAACGACGTGGCTTTGCAGGTGGAGCCCGGCGTTTCCGCCGACGAGTTCGTGGTCAGCGGACGCGGGGAGCTGCACCTTTCCATCCTCATCGAGAAGATGCGCCGCGAAGGCTACGAACTGCAGGTTTCCAAACCCGAGGTTATTTTCAAGGAGCAGGACGGCAAGGTGCTTGAACCGGCGGAAGACGTGTGGATAGACGTGCCGGAACCGTATTCCGGGATGGTGGTGCAGAAAATGAGCCGCCGCAAGGGCGAGCTCAAGAACATGTCGGTGGAGAACGGCACGGCCAGCTTCCACTTCTTCATTCCCACGCGCGGACTCATCGGGTTCCGCAGCGAGTTCATCATTGAGACCAAGGGCCTGGGCATAGTCAATTCCCTGTTTGCGGGGTACTTCCCGAAAGCCGAATCCATCGAAACCAACCCGCATGGGTCGCTGGTGGTGCACGAGCCCGGTACGAGTACGGCCTACGCCCTGTTGCGCTCGCAGGAGCGGGGCATCATGTTCATTGGCCCGGGCGAGGCGGTGTACGAAGGCCAGGTGGTGGGCCAAAACGCCAAAGCCGAGGACCTGGTGGTGAACGTGTGCAAGGCTAAACAGCTGTCGAACTTCAGGTCCAACGCCGACGTGGTGACCGACGACCTTACGCCGCCGAACCGCCTGACGCTGGAGGAGGCACTGGAGTACATCGGTGACGACGAGCTGGTGGAAACGACCCCCAAAAGCATACGCCTGCGCAAGCGCATTTTGGGCAACGACGCCAGGAAGCGGGCCGAGCACTCGCAAGCGTGATCGTGGAACTGTTAGGTAGCGGGCTTGGGGCGGGAATTGTTCCATAACCGTTGAAAAAAAGGCCCAAACGCGGTACAATGGAAATGTTGGCCCGCGCCGTGCCCGGCGCGGTTTTTGCATGGTGAAACGCTTTGGCATGGCTTGACGTTATAGGTAGGCGTAAGGCCTAAGCCTCTAACGCGTTTATCCCTATGCGCAAACTCGCTTACGTACTGGCCGGCTTCTTAGCGGCGGTACCGTTCGTGCTTCCCGGGCAGGCGGCCGTCAATGTGACGACATCGCCAACCTCTTTGGTTACGAGCCCGGTGGAGATCAAGGCGTCGAGCACGCCTCTAACAGTGTTCAAGTTCGCACTCACGGCCGATGCGGGCGAGACTCTGGCCTCGGCCAAGGTCAATATTGCCAATGCCGGTTCCAGCGTAGCCGCAGGCACTGATGTAGGCTCGGTAACGGTATACAGGGACGATGGCGACGGGGTGTTCGAACCTGGCGTGGACCTGGTTGCGGGCACTGAGACCACCGCGAACATTGGGAGCGTGACCACCGTGGCCACGCCGAGCAACAACGGATTGCCGGGCACATTCTTCGTAACCTTTGCCACTTCCGCAAGCTGGAGCGACGCCTTGCCCAAGGACAGCGTTACCGTCACGTTCACGACCGACGGCATTGTGACCTCGGCCAACAGTCCGGTAGTCGCGAGCGTCACGACCAGCACCATTACGGCCGATACGACCGGCCCGGTTCTTACCGGCGCCGTAGCCAAGAATACTGGAGGTAACGTGGGTTTGGAAGCAGGCGACAGCATTGAGCTCACCTTTGGCGAAGCCACGGGCAAGCCGGTGTTCACGCCGGCCCAGCTCAGCGCTACGTTCACGCTCACGTCCTCGCATTCATTGCTCGACGGAAACGGCCTGTTCCAGAGCCAGTCATGGAGCGCGGACGGCCTGAAGCTCATTCTTACCTTGAGCAGCAACGTTTCATTGCCTACGGTTGTCCTGGGCGACACCGTGACCGTGCAAGGTTCGCTCATCACTGACGCCTCAGGCAACAGCGCCACCGGGAATCAGGCGCTGACCGGTACTTTCGGCACCGACGTGACCGGCCCGGTCCTGACATCGGTTCAGGCTTTCGATTCCGCCGGCACCGCGGGCAAGACCGCCGGCGACACCATTGTCCTAACGTTCGGCGAGCCCACGAACACCCCCACTGTTACCAAGGACAACATCGGGGCAGTACTGGCGCTCTCGAACGGCCATTCATTCCTGGACGGCAGCGGAAACCTAGGCGGCGCCAGCTGGAACGCCGGCGGCACGGCGCTGACCATTACTTTGAGCAACAGTACGTCGTTGCCGACGGTGGCTCTAGGGGATACGGTGACGGTGCAAGGCGCGCTCATCAAGGACGCGGCTAACAACAATGCCGCCGGCGGCCAAACTATCAGCGGTACGTTCGGGGCCGCGGCTGACGGAGGCTCAACAGGCGCCTGCGGCAACGGCATCATCAACGGGCGGCTGTACCGTTTGGTGGGAGACGGAACGCTCTATCTGGCGGCATCGTGCGAGCTCAAGGTGTTCGGCGGCCAGGCCGGTGACGTATCGTGCGGCAATAAGTTCAAGAATATAGTGACGCTTTCCGGCCTGAACGGCATTGCTGTAAGGGACAAGCATAAGAAGTGCGATTGCAGCGGCAATGACGACAACCCTGGCCAGAGGCACAGCCGCGGCCGCGGCGGACAGGATGACGATTAGAGGGGCCATCCGGGCGGGGAGAAACACCCCGCCCGGTTTTGCGTTATAGTATGTGTACGCCCTATGGATTCACCTGAGGTACGTACGCTCGTCGCCCGCGCCAAGGAACGAGATCAAGCAGCGTTCGGCGAGCTCTACGATATGTATGCATCACGCATATTCCGCTTCATCAGCCTGAAAATCCCCTCACGGGAGCATGCTGAGGATATTTTGCAGGAAACTTTCCTGAAGGCCTGGCAAGCCATGCCAAAACTGAACCTCACGAATTTGTATTTCGGGGCTTGGCTGTACAAGATAGCCAGGAATCTGATGAACGACCACTACCGCAAAGCGTACCGTACGCCCAAGATGGAAGACATAGATGAACATTACGACCTGGCGTCCCAGAGCGATACGGCGGAAACGGTGGCTGTGACTTTAGACCTGGTGCGCGTGCGCGAAGCCTTGCCGCAATTGAAACAAGAGTATCGTCAGGTGTTGGAGCTTCGGTTTGTGCAAGAGTTCTCAGTTGAGGAAACAGCCAAAGTCATGAGCAAGACGCAGGTGGCTGTGCGCATCATACAGCACCGTGCCCTGAAGAAGCTGCATTCATTCTTGAGCATAGAAGAACGCCATGAACCAGCAGGATTATAAACATGATATCGAGAGCCTGAAAGCGCTCTCGCGCGAAGGCGAGCTTAGCCCTTTGAGGCAAGAGGTGCTGAAGGGCCAGCTCATGTCGCGGCTGTCCGCGCCGGCCGAATCTGGCGCCAGGGTGCCGGCACGTTTATTATGGGGGCAGGAGCGAGCGAGCCTGGCCTATGCCGTAGTGCCGGCGTTCCTTGTCTTCATGCTTATGGGCGGCACGGTATTCGCTTCTTATGGGGCCTTGCCGGGCGAGACCTTGTACCCGGTGAAGCGTTTGACTGAGCAAGTTGAGTTCACGCTGGCGGTTTCGGAGCAGGCCAAGGTAGAGGTGCAGGCCAAGCACGCCGAAGAGCGGCTTGAGGAGATAGTTAAGCTGGACCAGAAAATCGAGGTGCAATCCGTTCCCGAGGACAAGGCCGAAGTGGAGGAGCACCGCGAGGAAGCCAAGGCGGAGACCAGGACCGAGCTTGAGACGGCGCTTAATACGCTCACAGAGGTTCAGGTGAAGCTTGAGACCAAGGGGAACAACGAGGCCGCTACGAACATAAAGAACGTGATACAGAACCTCAAAGACAGGGCCGCGCCTACGTTCAGGGTGGAGGTGGAATCCGAGGACCACGGCAGAGTGAAGGTGAGGTTCCCTAACCTGCCCTCTTGGCAGGACAGGCGGAACCGTAATCGCGGCAGCGACCAGTGGGAGCAATTTGACGATTCGCGCGAGCAGTACCGGCAGAATGAGGATTTGCCGGACGGCGCGAACGACGGAAGCCGCCGCTGGCCGGAAAGCGGCGGGGTGCAGTCGAGCGACGGCAGCCAGGACGGTGCCGATAACGCATCAACCCCGATTATTGAAAGCCCGTCCGTAGTCGAAGTCGGCGGCGAGCCGGAGGCGAGTGTGGAAATTGATGCAGGGACCGGGCACGACGAAGACGAAGATCGGGACAGCCGCTGGCGGGACGATGATTAGACAGTTTCTACGCGAAGGCCAGGAGCAGGAGCCGTCTGTCCTGTTCAGCCCTTAGGCGTCGCGGCCCCGGATTTTTAGCGGCGGAACGGGCGTGAGCGGTGCGGTCCTCGGACAGGCCTGCGCCCGTAGCCACCGTAAGAACGGCTGGGAGCGCCTGGTTCACTGCGCTCATGCGGGAGTGCGGCGCGGTGCGCCGGCAGTTCCGGCAATTTGGAAATAGGCAAAGGTATGCGGATGAGGCGTTCTATGTCCCGTACGTCCTTGCCCTGGTCAGGCGTGGCAAAGGAAATGGCGTGCCCGGCCAGTCCGGCTCGGCCGGTGCGGCCGATGCGGTGCACGTAATCCTCGGCGGTCGAAGGCAGATCGTAGTTTACCACCAGTTCAATGCCGGTGACGTCGATGCCGCGGGCCGCAATGTCCGTGGCCACGAGCACGCGGTAGCCGCCGCGCTTGAACCCGTCCAGCGCTTCGCGCCGCTGGTTGAGTGAGCGGTTGGAATGGATTTCGGCCGCCGTTGCGTTCATCTGCTTCAGCAGCCTGGTGAGCTGCTTGGCGCCGAACTTGGTCCGGCAGAATACCAGCACGGAGCCACGGTATTCCTGAAGCAGTTTTTCCAGCAAGCGCTTCTTGTCCTCGCGCTTCACCACGAACAGCTCGTGACTCACCTTTTCCGCGGTTTGTCCGGTGCGGGCGACCTCGATGCGCAAGGGGAGCTTCATGTGCTGCGTGGCTATGCGTACGATCTCGTCGGGCATGGTGGCCGAGAACAGCATGGTCTGCCGCTGTGCGGGCGGCGGCACAGCCTGGAGTATGCGCCGAAGTTGCGGCGCGAAGCCCATGTCAAACATGCGGTCAGCCTCATCCAACACTAGGATGCGGATGTCGTTGAGCTGAATGGTCTTTTGTTCCAGGTGGTCTATGAGCCGTCCGGGCGTGACAATGATGACGTGGGGCTTGCGCGCCAGCGCCCGGTGCTGTTTCTGTATGTCCTCGCCGCCTATCAGCACGGCCGTGCGAAGGTTAAGGTCGCGGCCAACCTGCCGCAGGGCCTCATCCACCTGTAAGGCAAGTTCTCGGGTAGGCAACACCACCAACCCCCGGCCCTTTACTTGGGCCAGGCGCTGGAGCATAGGCAGTCCGAAAGCCAGGGTCTTACCCGTGCCGGTTTGGGCAATGCCAATTACGTCCTTGCCCTCTACGGCGATCGGGATGGCCTTTTCCTGTATGGGGGTAGGCTCGGAGAAACGGAGGCGGCTGAGCGCGCCGAGCAGGCTGGGTGCCAGGCCAAGGCCTTGGAACCCGCCGGCGGAGGCGGAATTTGTGTGTGCGGTCATAAAAAAGTTACGTGACCCGATGTCCTGATAGGGTCACGCGACAGCTTACGCGCACTACGAGGGTTCGAGCCTGAGCGCCGCTTACTTACTGGCAGGCGCTCTGATTAGTGAAACAGCAGTCATGCTAGCACCTATAGCGCATAGTGTCAAGCATTGGGGGAAAGAGAGAGCCGTTGCGGTAATTGCGCAACGGCTCTTTCGATTGTTTACGCCCCGAGGTTTTGTATGATGAGGTCAAGTGCGGCAGACAAAAGCTGCAGCGCCTTGAGGACTACCTCAATCAAGGCCTCGGCGACGTCGGGGAGGAACCAGTTCAGCACCAGGATGGCCAGTGCCAGCGCCAGCGCTCCCGTGAACGCTCGGTACATATGTACAGGCGTTAAGAATGAACGGGTAGGCGTGGCGCCAGGGCGACCAACTCCCTTTCGCTGTCTCGCGGTTTTTTGCGCGAGTTCCTCCCGGCTCATGCGGCCGAAGCTTTTTTCAGCCAAACGAGCCGGGAGGACAAGGTTCCTCTCGGTTTGTGAAGGTATTGGGTTTCAGTACGTTATACTGCACTTCTTCACCCTGGTCAAGCCTTGCATTTTTGTGTTGGGAAGCGTAAGGTAGCGGCACAAAATAGCTAGCAAACGGGCGAAATCCAAGCCCAAAATCTTTGACAATCAAACATTCACTACACGAGGAGGCACTTATGATACCGCGATATACTCTCTCGCGAATGCGTGAGATATGGGACCGGACCAGGAAATACGAAGGCTGGCTCAAGGTCGAGCTGGTAGTGCTTGATGCCAGGGCAGAACTCGGCATCATCTATCCGGACGTGTCGAACACGATTGCGGCCAGGGCCAAGGTGAACCCTGAACGAATCGAGAAGATCGATAAAGAGATCGAGCACGACTTCAACGCTTTTATCGAGGATGTGCAGATGTCGCTCGAAGAGGCGGGCTTCGGTCAGTACAAAGGCGAATTTCACCGGGGTCTGACAAGCTATGACACGGAAGACCCGGCGTTTGTTCTCCAGCTCCGGGAAGCGGTCACCGCCGTGCATGACGAGCTGGTGGGACTGGAGCAGGTATTGCTTTCACAGGCTAATGAACACAAGTGGACGTACATGATAGCGCGTACGCACGGGCAATACGCCGAACCGACCACGTTCGGGCACCTGATGCTCGTATACGCGCTTGCGGTGCGGCGGTCGCGGTTGCGGCTTCAGCGTTTGCTGAATGAAGAGCTGTCAGAGTCCAAGATCAGCGGCGCGGTAGGTAACTATGCAGGAATGGACCCCCGCATTGAGGGAGCCGCGCTCCGGATACTTGGGCTCAGGCCGGCCCTGGCCGAAACGCAGATAATCCAGCGCGACAGGCACGCCGCTGTCATGAACGCCATGGCGGTGGCCGCTTCGACCATGGAGCAGATCGCCCGGACTTTGTGGGAAATGATGCGCAGCGAGGTGCGCGAGCTGGAGGAGCCCCGGAAACCCAAACAGAAAGGATCTTCGGCTATGGCGCATAAGAAGAACCCCATCGTCACAGAACGCATCAAGGGTATGGCGCGCTTGGTCCGTGCCTACGCCATGGCCGAAATGGAGAGCGTCGCCACGCCTGAGTTCCGGGACATTTCGCAGTCATGCGTGGAGCGCGTTGCCTTTGTGGACGGAACCACACTGACGCACTACATGGCGGTGAAGCTTCGCTGGATCGTTGACGGCATGAAAGTGTTCACGGAAGCCATGGGCATAAGGCTGATGGAACGTACATGTGGCGTTTGGGCGGGCCAGCAGGTGCGTAACGCGCTCATGGACGCAGGCGTGGAATATGAAACAGCTTACCGGTACGTGCAAGCCGCTTCATTCGAAGCTACGGATGGCGGATTTCATCTGCTGGCAGTGCTTCAATCAAAGCACTTGTCAGAACAAGACATGCGGACTGCCGAATCTATCGTCGGCCGTGCGCGCCTGAAAGCGTGCTTTGATGTCGAGGCGTATGTCAGGCCGGGCATTGAACACATCTTCAAACAACTCGAACAATAGGAGGGCATCATGGCTAAACTACCCCCGAGCGTTGCAAGTGCAATGCTCATTCCGTCATTACGCGACTACCTCTTGGGCCAGGGCAAGGTGCGGGACACGTACCGGCATCCCACGGACCCCGACAAACTCGTGGTCGTGGCCACGGACCGCTTGAGCATGTTCGATCATGTGATGCCGTGGCCTGTGTCCAGAAAGGGCGAGGCGCTTACTGCCACCACTTACTTCTGGCTCACTGAGGTATGCTCAAGTCTGCCCAACCACCTGGTTCAGGTGGATATGGCCATCGGGGGCAGTGCTCATGAGGAAGAGGTCAACGCTGTACATGAGCTTGTGCAGGATTTTCCCGACGTACCGCTTGAGCGTACTCTGGTCGTGCGCAAGCTAGACATAATGCCGTACGAGCTCATCTTTCGGGCGCATCTTGGGGGCTCGGTATGGAAACAGTATCAGGGGACCGGCAGGGTCGCCGGCGTGGCACTGCCTTCCGGCATGGTGAAATGGCAGGAACTGGACGAGCCGTTGTTTACACCTTCGACCAAAGCAGAGACAGGGCACGACGTGAACATCACCCAGGAGCAGTTCTTCGATGAGACAGGTGAAAGGGGGCACGCGGCCGTGAAGCTTGCGCTCTTGGCTTACCAAAAGGCACGCCAGCACGCGCTCAGGCATGGCATTGCCATTCTCGACACAAAATTCGAGGTCGGCATCGACGAGCTGGGCGAGGTTGTTCTGGCCGATGAAGTACTGACGCCGGACTCGAGCCGCTACACGACGGTCGAAGGTTTGATGCAGGCTTTGAGGGACCGTACTGACCCGCCGTTCCATGATAAGGAGCCGGTGCGCGAATGGGGGAAGCAGGTGGCAACGCCGTTCAACAGTACTGACGGTTTCCCAATCGTCGGTATCAATAACCTCGACCCTATGGACGAAGAGCACGTAGCTTTCATACAGGGCCTGCCCGCGCCCAAGGAAGTCATCAGCGAATGCACGAACCGGTACCTGAATATTTTTATGGCTATAAGCGGTTCGTCAGTCGATGCATACCAAAAAGCGTTCCTCTAAGCCGATTTATGCATCGGCGCAAGCCCCAGGAAAACAATCCTGGGGCTTTCCTTTTGGACCGGGCGGTGCGGTTCTGTTACTCTGCCATGGTATGGCAAGGTTTATTTTGGCACTAAGCGCAGTGGTACTGCTGGGCGCCCAGTGCGCCGCTTCGCCCCCATCGGTTGTTCCTGGATCAGGTGTAAATGTTTCGGAGCCTTCGTCCGAAGAGGCCGCTGAATTAGTGTTGCCGGTTGCGCAGTATTTGGAGCGCAGGACCGTGAAGAAGTTCGGGCAGTACGTGCGCGACAGGTTCACAGGCTACCACGTGGGAGATGACATTGAGTATCAGGATGTGGCCGAGGATGTGCCGGTGCATTCAATAGCGCCAGGCGTGGTGCGCAAATTCGGGTGGGTGTCCGGATACGGGGGATTGGTGGTCATCAAGCATACGTTGGAAGACGGCACGGAAGTGAATGCTTTGTACGGGCATTTGGACCTTGGGAGCAGCCGGCTCAAAGTCAGCGACGAAGTTGCGCAAGGACGGTTCATAGCCAACCTTGGGGACCATGAGAGCAACGAAACAGACGGCGAACG
>CAZMHN010000014.1:0-9958 GCA_964566145.1 uncultured Gammaproteobacteria bacterium | reverse complement strand
GGCGACAGCCTGCTGTTCACGGCGGGCTTTTTGGCGAGCCAGGATATTTTCCAAATAGTCCCTTTGACGCTCCTGTGTTTCGTGGCGGCGGTGACCGGCGACAGCGTGGGGTACACGTTCGGCAAGCGGGTGGGGAAACGCTTTTTCACGCGCGAACGTTCTTTCTTCTTCAATCCGGAGAATGTGACGCGCGCCCAGGAGTTCTACGCCAGGTACGGAGGCAAGACCATTGTTCTGGCCAGGTTCATTCCCGGCGTCAGGACCCTGGCGCCCATTCTGGCCGGGGTCGGGGACATGCGTTACAGAACGTTCCTGACTTACAATCTCATAGGAGGATTCGTGTGGGCAGTCGGGCTTACGGGACTCGGCTACTATTTAGGTAGCGCCATTCCCGGCGTGGACAAATACCTTCTGCCCATCATAGGGTTCATCATAATCGTCTCGTTCCTGCCGACCGTGTGGAAGCTACTTATTGATAGCGAGCACAGGCGCAAAGTGAAACAGCGGGTGGCCGAAACCTGGCGGAACAGAAAGCAAGGCTAGGCGGTATGTGGCGCTTGCGCGGAACCTGTGAACGTTGTAGCAGGCCCATGTGGGTGCACGTGTTCGTGTGGCTCCAAAGCGTGGCTTGGCGAATACTGGGACGCAAAAGCTCCCCGGGTACCCGAGTGACCCTGGTTAAGAAGGCGTTGGCGTTCTACGATACTTACGGGCCGCCCGTGGCGGTTGAGCCGGAATTTCGCATCGGGAGCCGCCACTCCACCGGCAATATCCTGACGCGGAGCCAGCTCGTGAAGATGTTCTACGACGCTCAGGACGTTTCTCCCTGGGTGTTGTTGCGGAAGGAAATTTCCGGTGAAGGCAGTTCTTCCACCAATGAGGAGAGTAGCGGCTTGAGATAGGGCGCTCCGTCGGTCATGCCGACGTCGTACAGGTGCTTGAAGGGGTGGCTCTCGGCGCCGAATTCATGGTGTCCGCGCACCTCGCCGTCCAAGAACAATCGCACATGGTACTGGTAGATTACGTCCACCTGTTTGCGCATGCTCAGCACCTCTTCGGGATCGACCCAGGCGATGTAATCGTGTTCGAATCCCGCGCCTTGTAGCAGACGCAACATATCTTCACGTGTAGCGCCAGGCTTCATCCTGCCATAAAGATATGGCTGGCGCACGTTATGGGAGGTGAGGCCCATGGCCACCCAGGCATCCCTCACCGTAGGGAAGAACGGCTCGAAAATGCGCCAGTAAAAATGTTTGAAACGCTCTAGGAGCGGGAGTCCCATACCTTGTTCAGGATAGCCGACCGGCGCGACTCGGTCGAGCGCGGGGCAGCTGCCATTGACATGAGCTCGGCGCGGTAGTAGGTTACAGCAAAATCGCACCATAGTAATACTGACAGCACAAAAAGAGGCGAACATGAAAAAAGCGATGTTATGCGTCGCTATTGCCGTTGTGGCGGTAATATTAATCGCCGCATATTTGTACCTTGCTTTTACTGGGGCATTTCCCCGACTAAACTAGCCCGCACAAACCGACAAGGTGAGCCTGGTATCCCAAGCTGTTCAAGCTTGGGATTTTTTGCCAAAATAGGCGAAAAGTGGTAGAGTTCACGCCGCATATGGATGCATTCGTGAGCCAAATGAAGAATCTAGCGGGCAAGACCGTGACTCTCAAGGGGTGGGCGGCCAACTTCCGTTCGTCCGGCAAAATATGGTTTATAGAGTTGCGGGACGGCACGGGGTTTGCCCAGGTGGTAGTTGATGAAGGCAAAGCTGATGCCGCGGCTTCCGAGGCGCTCAAGCGTTTGACGCTGGAAAGCTCCATAGTTGTAACTGGCGAGGTGGCTAAGCATCCGAAGAAGGATGAGTACGAGCTCAAGGCAGAGTCTTTGGAGCTTGTTCAGCGCGCCGAGGAGTACCCCATAGGCAAGAAAGAGCACGGACCGGATTTTTTGCTCGATAACAGGCACTTGTGGCTTAGGTCTTCCAAGCAATGGGCCATTCAGCGCGTGCGCAATACTGTCATCAATGCCACGTACGAGTACCTGAACCAGGAGCAGTTCATAAAGATAGACGCGCCCATTCTGACGCCGACGTCGTGCGAAGGCACCACCACGCTGTTCCAGATAGATTATTTCGGCGAGCCGGCGTACCTTACGCAATCCGGCCAGCTGTACATTGAGGCGGCCATTTTTTCCCATGGCCGCGTGTTCGATTTCGGCCCGGTGTTTCGGGCGGAAAAGTCAAAAACACGCCGCCATCTCATAGAGTTCTGGATGATGGACGCGGAAGCCGCCTTTGTAGAGCACGAAGGGAACATGAAAATCCAGGAGGGGCTCATAACACATGTGGTGAAGCGCGTGTTGGAACTGAACCGGAAGGAGTTGGAGCTTTTGGAGCGCGACGTTACCATTTTGGAACGCGTGAAGCCGCCGTTCTACAGGCTGACTCACGCCGAGGCCATAGCCAAGCTTCGGGAACGGGGGAGCGACATTGGCGATATGGATGACCTGGGCGCTGACGACGAAACGATTTTGACAGAGCTGTACGACAAACCAATCTTCGTGGAAAAGTATCCGGCGTCTGTGAAGGCGTTCTACATGAAGCGTGACCCAGAAGACCCGACGCGCGTTCTGAACGCGGACCTGCTGGCGCCCGAGGGGTACGGAGAGATAATCGGCGGAAGCCAGCGCGAGGACGACTATGACAAACTGCTAAAGCGCATGCAGGAAGAGAAATTGAACATAGCCGATTTCCAGTGGTATTTGGATTTGAGGAAGTACGGCAGTGTTCCGCACTCCGGTTTTGGGGTAGGGCTGGAGCGCCTGGTCGCCTGGGTTTGCGGACTAAAGCACATACGCGAAACCATTCCGTTCCCAAGACTTCTAAATCGTCTGCGTCCTTAGACTATGAACAGGATTTTCATCAGCGAGGCAGTCGGCAGGGTGGGTGAGGAGGTGATACTCAAGGGTTGGGTGCATGTGAGGCGCAACCTGGGCAAGATGGTGTTCTTTGATTTGCGCGACATGAGCGGGCTCATGCAAATCGTCATTCCGCCCTCGGCGGAGGCGGGCGTTGTCGAAGCAGCCAAAGCCATCCGTCCGGAGTACGTGGTGGCCGTCACCGGCAAGGTACAGGCCAGGAAAGCCGGGAGCGAGAACGAGAAGCTGGCGAGCGGCAAGGTAGAGGTGCTCGCGGAAAGATTGGAGATTTTGAGCGAGGCCAAGACCCCGCCCTTTGAAATAGAGAACGAGGACAGGCAAGCCGTGGAAGAGCTGCGTTTGAAGTATCGTTACCTGGATTTGCGGCACGAGCGCATGCAAAAGAACCTTACCCTGCGACATGAGGTGAACCGTTTCATCCGCAACTTCCTTTCCGAGCAGGGGTTCCGCGAGGTGGAAACGCCCATCCTGGGCAAGAGCACGCCCGAGGGCGCGCGCGACTACCTGGTGCCTTCCAGGCTGTACCGCGGCAAGTTCTACGCTTTGCCCCAAGCGCCTCAGCAGTACAAGCAGTTGCTTATGGTGGCCGGGGTGGAGAGGTACTTCCAGATCGCGCGGTGCTTTAGGGACGAGGACACGCGCGGCGACAGGCAGCCCGAGTTCACCCAGCTCGACCTGGAAATGTCGTTCGTGGAGCGCGAAGACGTGATGGCTTTGAACGAGAAACTGCTTGTGGAAATCGTGACCAAGCTCACGCCGGAGAAGCGAATACAGCAACTGCCGTTTCCCAGGCTCACGTACCAGGAAGCGGTTGCGAAGTACGGCACGGACAGGCCAGACCTACGGGAGGATAAAGCAGACCCGAACCTGCTGGCGTTCTGCTGGATAACTGATTTCCCGTTCTTTGAAAAGACGGAGGAGGGCGGGTGGACCTTTACCCACAATCCGTTCTCGGCCCCGAAGCCGGAATTCATGGAAGACCTGCTGGCGAAGCGGAACATACCCGGCATCATCACGAGCCAGTACGACGTGGCGCTGAACGGCTGGGAAATAGGCGGCGGCAGCATCCGCAATCATAGGCCGGAGGCTTTGCGCGCGGTGCTGGAGATAATGGGTTATGAGACTGAACGCATTCAGGCCAATTTCGGTCACATGCTTGAGGCGTTCTCGTTTGGCGTACCCCCGCATGGCGGCATTGCCTGGGGGCTGGACCGCCTGCTCATGATACTGGCGAACGAGCCGAACATACGCGAGGTCATCACGTTCGCCAAGACTGCGGACGCCAAAGACCTTATGATGGGCGCGCCGGACGAGGTTTCCAAGGAACAGCTCAAGGAATTGGGTATAAGTGTGAAGTAAGTTATGGTCCTGCGCGGCAAGAAAACCATACTGCGGCCGATGCGCATGAGCGAAGCGGGCATGCTGTTCAAGTGGATAGGCGATCCGCGCATCAATCGTTACCTCACAACCGTCCCGCCTAAGACTCTGGCGCAGGAGCGAGCCTGGCTCAAGAAGGCGATGCACAGTAAGACGGCGCACTACTTCGTCATCGAACGCAAAGATACCAAGGAGCCCATCGGCACCATGAGCATTCAGCAGATAGACAAGGTGAATCGCAAGGCTTTGACCGGCGCTTTCATCGCGCTCCCCAAGTATTGGGGCAAGGGGTACGGGAGCGACGCCAAAATGGCGCTTCTGAAGTTCGCTTTCCTGAAGCTCAAACTGAACCGCGTGGAAAGCCACGCCTTTGCTTCGAACCTGCGCAGTCGCCGCTACAACCAGAAGTGCGGCTACAAAGTGGAAGGCTTTTTGAGACAAAACGTGTTCGTGCACGGCAGGTATATTGACGATTGGATGCTGGCGGTACTGAAAAAAGATTGGCTGGCACTGGCCAAGCGTAAAGGATACCTATAGGTATGCGCCTATCGCCTTTGCAAAAGTATATTCTGAGGAGCTGTTACCTGACGCCGCCCAAAGCGGTCGCCCGCGGGGGCTTTGCCAGGTTTTACGAAACCAAGAAAAGGCCCAAGGCCGATGACATGGTGAACATAATCACCAAAAGCCTTGAAGCCCTCATAGACCGCGGGCTTATGACCGGATACGGCGTGCGCACGCCCCAGAAGTGGTACATTAAAGAGGTGAAGCTGACGCCCGCCGGGCGCAAGGTGACCAGAAAGCTATTGGGCGAACAGCAGGTTCTGCCGTTCAGGCTTTCAAAGCGTAACTCGTAACGCGTATGAACACAGAACAGATTTTTCGCTGGCTAACGTGGTTTGGCGAGTTCGTGGTGTCCAAGATGCCGCCTGAGTACGTGTCGGACCTGCAGCGCAGCTTGCCGGCCTGGACCATCGGCTTGGGCGCGGCAGTCATTCTGGCATTCATACTAAAAGTGGTCACGAGCCTTATTTTCAAGATAATCCTGTTCGGAGCGCTCATCGTGCTGTTCTTTATCCTCTTGCAGTCGTTCAACGTGCCGGTGTTAGATTGGCTGGCAGGTTCGGGAACGTAGCCTGACCTGTCGCATTTTTACCTTTAACTCTCCACCAGTATGAAAATCCCTGCCAAAATCTCGAACTTTCTGAAGAAGAACAAAATCAAGCACGAGGTGCTGTCCCACCGTACGGTGTACACGGCGTATGACCTGGCGCAAACCCTGGGCAAGAAGCTTACGGAAGTGGCCAAGACCATTGCCGTGAAGGTGGACAAGGGCCACGCCATTGTGGTGGTGCCGGCTTCGCACCAGGTGGATTTCAAGCTGTTGAAGAAGGTGTTGGGAGCAAAGAGCGTGGATATCGACAGGGAAAACACCATGGTAAAGCTGTTCAAGGTGAAGGCTGGCACATTGTCGGCGTTCCACGGCCCCATGATGAAGGTGCCGGTGTACGTGGACAGGGCGGTGGCACGCGCCCAGAAGGTGGTGGCTCAGGCAGGCAGTTTCAACGAGTCGGTGTACGTGAAGAGCAAGGATTTCCTAAAAGTCGTGGAGGGGAAGCTGGCAACGTTCGCCAAGAAAGCCAAGCGCTAGAGCGGGTTCAAGGATTCATGTACGAGATCAAGCTTGAGAAGTTCCAGGGGCCCTTGGACCTCCTGCTCCAGCTCATAGAGCAGGAGGAGTTGGATATATCCGAGGTCTCTTTGGCCCAGGTGACCGACCAGTACCTTTTGTATTTGGAACAGGCCGAGGAAATGAACCCTGACGAGGTGGCGGACTTTTTGGTGGTGGCGGCCAAGCTGCTACTCATCAAGTCGCGTTTGCTCCTGCCGAGCTTGAACCTCGGAGGCGAGGAGGAAGCCATGGAGCTTGAGCGCCAGCTCAAACTGTACCAGGCGTTCGTGGCCGCCGGGAAAACCATTGACAGGCTGTGGCGCCAAGGCCACGTGGCCTGGATACGCCCCAAGCCTTTGATACAGAAGCTCGAGGCGGCCCCGGCGCCTCCGCCGTCGCTGACACAAGAGGCCGCGGCCGAGGCCATGAAGCGGGTGCTCAAGATACTGGAGCCCATCGTGAAGCTCCCGGAGGTTACTCTCAGGCGCGCCATGTCCATAAGCGAGAAAATAACCACCCTGAAGGCGCTCATCCTGAAGAAAGCGCATCTAAACTGGCATACGTTCGTGGCTGAGGCCAAGGACAAGACCGAGGTCATTGTTTCTTTCCTGGCGCTCCTCGAACTCGTGAAACAGCGACAGCTCATCGCCCAGCAGTCGGCTCTGTTCCAGGACATATCCATAGAGCGCGCGCCGTAATTTTAGTTTTACCATGCCAACCCCAAACCACATTTCCCTTTCCGCCAAGCTCGAAGCCATACTGTTCGCCGCCGGCAAGCCCCTGACCTTGAAGAAGCTGGCCGAAGTTACCGCCGCATCCGCAAGTGAAGTGCAAGCGGCCCTGAAAGAACTGCAGGCGGATTACGAATCAGGCGGCCGCGGGTTCCAGCTCATCGTGAACCAAGGTGAGGCCGCGCTGGCCACGCACCCCGACCTTACCGAGCTTGTTCAGGAGTTTGTGAAGCGCGAGGAATACGGCGAACTGACCAAGCCCCAGCTTGAGGCGTTGTCAGTGCTGTCGTATCGGGGGCCTTTGATGAAATCCGAACTCGAACAAGTGCGAGGCGTGAACTGCAGCCTCATTCTGCGGAACCTTATGATACGCGGGCTGGTGCAGGAGGTTGGGGAGGGGCCAATCACGAAGTACCAAGTGACGGTTGAGCTTCTCAGGCACCTGGGGCTGTCTTCGGTGGAGGAACTGCCCGAGTACCAGGCGCTCTCCACTGACGAGAATCTGACGCGGGTGTTGGCGCACGAGACCGAAGCCAAGGCCGCGTAAGCCTGGCCCGTGGCCCAAGGAAGCGCTATCCTATAACCATATGTCACGCATCCAAATCAAGCCGCTGATACTCGCGAACTGGAAGATGAACCTTTCGGTGCGCGACAGCGTGAAGCTTGCCAAGGCGCTTGCGTCAGCGTACAAGAAGCGGAAGCTGCAGGAACGGCTTGACCTTGTGCTGATGCCAACTTTCCCGGCGCTCGCGGCCGTGGCTGAGGCGGTGAAACGGAGCGGCATCCTGGTGGGGGCGCAAGACGTGTTCTGGAAGCCGGCCGGTCCTTTCACCGGCGAAGTTTCCACTGAAGTTCTGCAGGAGCTCGGCGTGTCGCACGTCATAGTCGGACATTCCGAACGCCGGCAGTACCAGAAAGAAACTGACGAGATGGTGCGCCAGAAAGTACAGGCGGTACTGGCCAAGGACATGATCCCGGTCATGTGCGTAGGCGAGACTTTTGCCCAGCGCCAGGCAGGCCAGAAGGACGTGGT
Source organism: uncultured Gammaproteobacteria bacterium (assembly GCA_964566145.1). Classification (GTDB taxonomy): domain Bacteria; phylum Patescibacteriota; class Patescibacteriia; order Veblenbacterales; family UBA10138; genus CAZMHN01. The sequence goes on along the minus strand of CAZMHN010000014.1, from coordinate 2,208 downwards.
CATTGCGCGCCAGGTGCAGGAAGGACTGAAAGGAGCTGTCCTCACCACCACTCAACAGCTCGTGGTGGCGTACGAACCGGTGTGGGTGATAGGTTCCGGTCAGGCGGTCGAGCCTGCGGAGGCGCAGGATACGGCGCGCGTCATAGCCCAGGCCATGGTGGATACGTTCCCGGCTTCCGTGGTCGGCCGCCAGGTGCGCATTATCTACGGCGGAAGCGTAGACCCAACGAACATCGCTGGATTCCTGTCACGCGCCCCCTTGTCCGGAGCGCTGGTGGGCGGGGCCAGTTTAGAAGCTAAGCGGTTTACGGAGCTGTTAGCTAGACTGTAAGGTCCCATGCTGGTCCACGCGAAGCGCATCATAGCGGAAGCACGCCGGCGCCGCCGGACGGCGGTGGCTTTCAATACCTTCAATGCCGAAACCACTCTGGCTGTGGCGCGGGCGGCCCAGCGCGCAAGGAGCGCGGTGCTTTTGGAGATAAGCGAAAAGACCATTGAATACCTGGGACTCGATATGGTGGTGAAGGTATGCAGCGAGGCATGCCGGGGAGTCCGGGTGCCCATGGCGCTTCATCTGGACCATGGGCACACTTATGAAGTGTGTAAGCGGGCCGCGGACGCCGGGTTCAGTTCCGTCATGTTCGACGGGTCAGGCTTGCCTTATCGCGAGAACGTACGGATTACAAAACGCGTGGTGCGGTACGCGCACCGGCGCGGCGTGTTTGTGCAGGGCGAGGTCGGTTCGCTTGAGGCGGCCAAAGGCAGAAGGCTTCGGGTGGCGAAAGATTTAATGACCGATCCAAAGCAGGCGGCGGATTTCGTGAAGCGCACCGGAGTGGATACGCTGGGCGTGTCGGTGGGTACGCTGCATGGCCCCATGAAAATGATACAGAAGTTGCCCCATATAGATTTCGAACGCCTCAAGGCCATCCACCGTGCCACGCCGGTGCCCCTGGTGCTCCACGGCGCCTCGGGCGTGCCCGCCGCCCACGTGAAGCGGGCGGCCAAACTCGGCGTGGCGATTATGAACATAGACACCGAACTCCGCGCCGCGTTCCTGGGCGGACTCAAATCGTCGGTCGTGCGCAATTCCAAACACTTCGACCCCAGGGTGGTGCTGGCACCGGCCGTTTCCGCCGTGGAAGAATCCGCATTTCGCAAGCTCAAGAGCATATCTCGCTAGTCGGTGCGATATGACAGTGCTTGATTTCATACTGTTCGGGCTGCTTGGCATAGGGGTGGCCGGTCTTGGCATCCTGCTTGTGAAGAAGGCGCCCATACTCCGCGTTACGGATCCCATGCAGTTGAAGCGCCTGGGACAGCAGGTGGTGAAGCATAAGCTGTCCGAAGCCCGGCTGAAGCGGAAGTTCGGCCAGCTTGGCCGCGCCACCTCCGAGGTAGCGGCGGCTGTATGGAGGCGCGTACACTCATCGCCTCAGGCAGAAGCCGAACATGAGGAAAGGACGCTGGAAGAACGGCTGGCCGGGGAGCTCAAGGAGCGCACATCTCCCAAGCGCACCACGGCCGAGCACCTGGCCCTGGCACATGAGGCGCTGGAACAGGAGGATATGGCCGAGGCCGAGGAGGCGTACCTAAAAGCCATTGAGCTAGACCCGCACAACATCGAGGCGTATCAGGGTCTGGGCGAGGTGTACTTGGAGAACAGGGATTACGAGGCGGCCCGCGAGGTGTTCGAATACCTGGCCGAACGCGGCGGCGAAGTGACTTCAACCTTGGGTTTGGCACGCGTGGCCCAGGGGCAGGGCAAGCTGGAAGAGGCCAAGGGGGCATACCTCAAATCCCTGGCCATTACGACCGCGGTACAGCCCCGCTTGGAGCTGGTGCGCATCTTGCGTGAACTTGGACAATTGAACGAAGCTCTGGTCCAGCTCAATGAGGCCAGGAAGATAGAGCCGAATAACCCCAAGATACTTGACCTTTTTGTGGAACTCAGTATACTGAGTGGGCGTCCAGACGACGCCCAGGGTGCCTTAGACCAGCTTCGCGAGGCAAATCCCGAGAATCAGAAGATAGCTACGCTTGCGGGAGAGATACGCAAGCTCAGGGAGAAACTGAAACCCCGAAAGGCCCGTCGTTCGCATGCTCGTTCAGAAACGTTCGGACTTCCCAAGCGGTAGCGGGGTTTGCAACGTGCCGTTGTAGCTCAGCTGGTAGAGCAACTCCATGGTAAGGAGTAGGTCGCCGGTT